>NZ_JASBSF010000353.1 GCF_030149085.1 Microbacterium sp.
GTTCGGCGCGCAGCGCGGCGGACAGCGCCCGACGGGTCGTCGAGGGCGCATCTTCGCGTCGAGGGCGACAAGCGAGAACGATTGACGAAGCGAGCGCGTTGGTCCCAACGCTGATGAGACGTCCCCCTCTCTCACTACGCATCGGCCAAGTCGCCGTGATCTCCCATCCTGCGTCGATCAACCCACCGAGCAGCGTGTGCCACCCGGTCGAAGATGTTCCGGCGTCGCGGGTGTCCTGCTGCTTGTACGCGTAGTAGACGGTCAACGGAATGTCCGGGTTGGCCTCGCGGCGGATCCTCGTAAAGACCGAGTTGAAGCCGTCTACGAAGAACGCTTCAGCACCGGCCTTCCCGTTATGCCTGTACGGGTTTGCGACAAGCTCCTCGGCCTTCGGCGTGAGCATCGTGCTGACAGTCTTCGATTGGATTTGCAACAGCGAACGTCGCAGCCACACGTAGAAGTAGTCGGACAGATCGGAGTATCCGATGTTGTCGTAGTACGGCGGGTCGGTCGAAATGGCGAGGCCCTCGTACGTACGCGCAGCTGCATCGGCCTGAACGACCTCGGCAGGCGGACTTGCGGGCGTGTGCGCCACTGCCTTCGCCACCCACTCGACGTTTCCAGCGAATCCGCCGGATGAGTCCGAGAACGGATTCACCTCGGCGTAGTCCCACACCATGGGGATTGCCTGGCGGCCGAAGACGTTACGCACCTTCTCGCCCTGGGACTGCCAGCTAGCGAGCGATGAAAGGCGGTCGGTCTGGCGGCCGACCGCAAGTGCGAGGTACGTCGCAATGGCGTCTGCGTATGCCGCAGCGTCTTGACCACCGTCCTCGAGCCGGTCGCCTGTCGCAATGCCGCGCTCGGTGGCGTCGGCGAACACTCTCTCGCGTACCTCGCCAACGAGATCGCTCAATGTCGTGAGAGCGACGAGCTGGCGATTTGTGAACGCGTCGGCCCAGGTGGGCATCCCGTACATCGGCATGCGATCGACGTCGTGGTTCCGGGTGGGGACCTCCTGATTTGGCACGTCAAGTGGTCGGTCGACCACCGCTGCAGCTTGATGCGACTCGTCGCCGCTGAAGTAGAGCCGGCTTCGGTTCCCTTCCGCGACGATCGCCATGAGATGCGCTCCAAGACGCTGCGCTTGGGCTTCGGCGCGAATGTATGCGTTGGGAATCACTGTCCCATCGCCTACTGCGCGACCGTTCCCTCCAGCCACAGTTCCGTCGTCGTTGCCGACCGGTCCGTTGGCGTCGTGCCGGACCGTGTACCGAACCTCCCCGTTCGCGACGGAGGCTTCGATCCAGGCCTCTTTGCCCTTCTTCTTGTTGAGCCACCACGACCGAACGAGCGGCACCTCCACGGGATTTGCGGGATTGGGGCTCTTGACTGTTCGTGCCCAGATCCAGGCGATCACCGTGTGCTCAACCCCGTCGGGTGATACGACCGGAGGGTACAAGCTGCCAATGCGGATGAGTGCTTCCTCGCGCATCCAAGCGCCATAGCGCTGGATATCTTCAGCAAGTCCCTCTGCCCGCGCCCATGTAACCCGCGTCTGGGCGGCGCCGGGGTAGGCGGGTTCGCGATCTGTAAACGTCGGGGGGATCTCGATGAGTGCCTTATTGATGAGCACCGCGAGCGGGTTGAGGTCGCTGGCGTGCGCCTCGAGTCCGAGCCGCTGCGCTTCCAATGGGATGGCCCCGCCGCCGGCGAACGGATCGAGGACCGCTGGCAGGTGCCCATTGTTGCTCTTGCGGATCTCGGCACGGGCCTGACTCAGCAGCGTCTCGTCATTGCTGTTCTCCCAGATGACCAACTGCTCGAGAAGCCGGTGAAGACGAGCGCGCTCGGCATCTTGCTCCTCAACGGTTGGGAACTCCTCGGGCCGGGAGGCCGGGTCATCCACAAGCTGTGCGAACAGAACCGCGCGCGCTGCCGCAAGCGGCCGACGCGCCCAGTACAGGTGCAGGGTCGAAGGATGCCCATGCCGGATGGACTTCTCTCGCGATGCCTCGGCGTTGATGGCTTCGAGCGGCAGAGACGTCTCGATGAGCTTCTTCTTGGGTGTCGCGTTCACTTGTACGTCTCTCGTGGGCGGGTTGGTCGTCTCGATCGGGTCAGTCATCGCGGTGGACCTCCGCGATCCCAGTAGTCGCGCCACTCCTCGTTGTAGGAGCGGGTGGTCGCCGACGGCTCGATGTGGATAAACGCGTCGAGCACGTAGCGAAGTCGGTCCCGCTTCTCGCCGTCCGGCGACACGAGGACGAGTGCGAGGCGGTGACGGTCGCCCTGCGTTTGAGCAAACGTGATCTCGTTCGTGGTGATGGTGAAGGTGTCGGACCCCTCGATCCGCCCCTTCACCTCGATGTAGTGGATGCGTCCGTCGGCATCGAAAGATTGGATGTCGTATCCGGGGTTGTTCCTGGGCATCTCGTGTGGCGTGCGGCCGAGTGCGCGTTCGCTGGCGAGAACGGCCTCGACTGCTCGGCGTTCGACGAGCTCGGTGTTGCGCGCGAAGGTCTGGGGCGCGGCATCCTCATCGCCAGTCGACAGTCGTTGGCTCGGCACGACGAGTGCTGATCCGCGGACGACCGCGGGAAGTGCGACGAGTTGCGTGCTTTCGTCGAGCGCGCGGAGCCGTTTGTCGAGCCGTTCATCGAGTTGGCGTGCCCGCTGGAGCGCGACATCGGCGCGGATGCGGCCGATGGTGCCGGTGCGCTCGAGTGCTTCGAGGCGATTGTGTTCGCGGTCCCAGTGGTTGATCTCGGCGAGGAGTCGTTCCTCGACCTGAACCCGGGTGCGTTCGACATCCACGGCGATGCGCGCGGCCAGTTCGTCCATGCGGGGTGCGAGTCCGTCTCTATACGCCCACGCGCGCATGGAGCGTTCATGGTCGCTCTTCGCCCACTCGTCCTCGAGGATCTCAGCGATTGCCGCAGCCTCGCCGGCGTGTGGTGCGTCGTAGTCGAGGTAGGGCGGGGCCGCGGCGAGGGTGACTGCGCCCGCGGCGTCGAGGACGGGGTAGTCGAAGTGGTGCGACACGGTGTCGGCGTCGGTTGTGGCGTTCTGGATGCGCTGTTCGACGGCGTACAGCAGCGCAGTGTGCTCGGATTGCTGTTCGCGACGGTCGACGAACACCGTTCCGCGTTTGAGGACCGACCCCAGGTCTTCGATGGTGAGTTCGATGACCGCTTGCAGCAGCGGGTGGCCGGGGGCGAGGAGCGCCGCCTGTGTCTGATTCTCAGGGCGAACGTGTGCGGTCTCGAACGTGACTCGTTCGTACCGATCCGGCACGGGGGCCCACCGGTTGAGTCTGCGTGCTGTGTCGATGATGCGCTGCGGCACCCGCGTGATCTCGTAGCGGCCCTTCTCGCGCCGCTCGATACGACCGCCCGCGCGGTCGAAGGCTTCGAGGAAGGCGTCGCGGATGAAGTGAGGCTGGAGGCGCTTGGCCTTCGCGTCCTCCATCTGGCGGCACAGCTCCTCCAGGTCGGTGGGCGCGAGGGCTTCACTGGCAAGCGCCTCGTCGTCGAGCAGTTCCTGGAGCCCGGCGGAGACGCCCTCGTCGATGATTTCC
>NZ_JASBSF010000363.1 GCF_030149085.1 Microbacterium sp.
AACCGGTGCCTTCGGTGAAACCGAAGCCGCCACTCCCGGCGCGGCGAATCTGTGCCCGCCGCCCGCGGGGTGGGACGGGATCGTCATCAACGAGATCGAATCCAGCGGAGGAGATCCGGGTGACTGGGTCGAGCTCTACAACACCGGCAATGGTGCGGTCGACCTGACCGGCTGGATCGTCAAGGATAACGACGACTCGCACGCGATCGAGATCGCAGCAGGAACCGTGATCGGTGCCGGCGGGTTCGTCGTGGTCTACACCGACACTGCCGTGAACGGGTTCGGACTCGGCAACCCCGACGAGCCGCGACTGTTCCTTCCGGACGGTGTCACCCTCGTCGACAGCCACGCATACACCGAACATGCGCCGTCGACGACCTACGGGCGCTGCCCCGACGGCACGGGCGAGTTCGTCGAGACCTTCGCCTCGACGCCCGGCGCTGCCAATGACTGCTCCCCGGTTCGCATCAACGAGGTCGACTCGACGGGTGCTGACCCGGTCGACTGGGTCGAGCTGACCAACGCCGGCAGCGAGGCGATCGACGTCTCGGGCTACATCCTGCGCGACAACAAGGACACGAGCGAGATCGTGATCGCCCCTGGCACCACGATCGAGCCGGGCGCCTACCTCGCAATCGATGTGGATATCGACGGCGGATTCGGACTGGGCGCGGCGGATGCCGCGCGCCTGTTCGCCGCGGACGGCGTGACCCTGCTCGACAGTACGACGTGGGCCGAGCACGCCGCGACATCCTGGGCTCGCTGCCCCGACGGCATCGGTGCGTTCGAGGTCGCGCAGAGCGTGACCAAGGGCCAGGCGAACGATTGTGTCGGGCTGGTCTCGGCGACGGCGTGGCCGGGCGGCGCGGATGTTGACGAGGTGTCGGCGCCGGGTGCGTTCGGCCAGGACATGAGCGGTCTCGCCTTCGAAGCGACCGGAGTGGCCCGTGGCACGCTGTGGGCCGTGAACAACGGCAGCGGCACCCTCTACAAGCTGGAGTGGGATGCCACCGCCGATCAGTGGGTGCCGGCATCCGGTGAGTGGGCCGCAGGCAAGACGCTGCGCTACTCCGGCGGTGCAGGAAAGGTGGATGCCGAAGGCGTCGGCCTCGTCGCGGGAAGCTCTGCGAACGGTGTGTATGTCGCTACGGAGCGTGACAACACCGCCAGCAGTGTGAGCCGCCCGTCAGTGCTGCTGTTCGATGCCTCGGCATCCGGCACCGAGCTCACTGCCACCGCCGAGTGGAACCTCGCGAGCCTGCTTCCAGCGCTTCCCGCCAACGGAGGCCTCGAGGGGATCGCGTGGGTTTCAGATGCCGACCTCACCTCGCGCGGGTTCATCGACGAGAGCACCGGCGGCGCGTACGACCCCGCCGCCTACGCGGGTCACGGCAACGGGCTGTTCTTCGTCGGTGTCGAAGGAACGGCGCGCATCTACGCTGTCGCGCTGCAGGCCGGCGGTACCGCGAGCCTGATCGCAACGATCGATCCGAAGCTCGCACTCGTTGCCGAGGTCGCGTATGACGCTGCATCCGGCGCGCTGTATGCGGTGTGTGACGACGCCTGCGCCGGTGAGATCCATGACATGAAGATCGCGCAGGAGGGGCCGCTCGCCGGAAGCTTCCAGATCGTTGCGTCGTATCTGAACCCTGCTGGCATGGACGACAAGATCGCGAACGAGGGCTTCGCGATCGGAACGTGCACGAGCGGCGTTGCCCCGACGTTCTACGCCGACGACAGCGAAACCGGCGGGACTTCACTGCGGGAAGGGACGATGGCCTGCGTCAGCGCGCCGTTCGAACCCACCGACCCCGGGGCGGGTGGCGGCTCCGGTGGGCCTGGTGAGGTCAACCCGCCGGCGGAGGCTGCCTTGACTCCGGAGACGCAGGGAGCGATCCAGCCGCAGGGCGGGACGACCTTCGAGCAGGGGCAGACTGTGACGATCACGGTCGGCACACAATACGCGGGGCAGACCGTGGAGGGCTGGATCTTCTCGACGCCGACCTACCTCGGCACGTCCGTAGTGAGCGCGGCGGGAACCGCGACCTTCACGATCCCCGCGGATCTGCCGGTCGGCACCCACCGTCTGGTGGTCACGGACTCGGCGGGCACGGTGATCGGCTGGACGTACGTCCAGGTCGAGGCGCTCGCCGCGACCGGGGGCACTGCCGAGTCGACTGGTATGCCTCTGCTGCCCTGGGCTGCTGCCCTCATCCTGCTGGGTGCGGCGCTTGTCGTCATCCGTCGCCGCCAGCGGAAGGCCTGAGACACCACATTCGCGGTGACGCACCGCGCGAGGCGCCGTGTCTCGCGCGGTGCGTCGTGTTTCACGCAAGATGCGGTGATTCGTCAGTGCGAACGCGGGTTGTGCGCGACCGGCTTCAACAGCGCTGTGCGCGGCGGTGCCACGAGCGGGACCCCCGCCGACAGGAGCGCGTGCCGCAGCGGAGCGACCTGAAGCGCGTCGGCCATGTTCCATCGGGCGAACCCGGCGAGGTGGCGTCGCAGTCGGTCTTCGCGCTGCTTCTCGCGGATGACCGCCGCGGTGGTCGCCTCCGCGTCGCCAGAAGAAGTCCAGGCGGTACGGATGCCGCTCGACGGTCATCTCCGTCTGGATCTCGGGAGTAGCGAAGCCGCACCACTCGATCACTGCGCGGCTGACCGACTCGCCCACGGACTCGGAGGAGGGGGTGAGTCTGGGAATCAGCCACCGGAGCAGTGATCTGCCGCGCCGCGCGGAACTCGCGTTCGCGAGTGCCGGATGTCTTCGCTACCCACTCCGCGCGCGCGTGCCGCGTCGCCCACCGCAAGGCCGAACGCTGGCGGGAGCACCCGCATGAGCGCGACCGACGTTTCGGCCACTCCGGTTGCGCTGATCCCGGCATCCGTCACGGCGTTGCAGTCATCCGTCGACGCGTGGACTCGTACGTCTCCGTACGCTCGCGACGTTCCGCCGACGTCGATGGTGTGGATGTGCCGTGGATGTCCGAACAGGGGGAGCCCGAGCAGCGCCGCCGCGGACTCGAGCGCGAAGACGGCATGGGGATTCACGAGTGCATAGGCGTGCACGCGCGCCTGATAGCGTGCCCAGGGCGCGAGTTGTTCCCACTCTTGTGCAGGCGTGTGGATGCCAGGCCTCACGCGAGCATGGTCGCCCAAGTGGATGCCGGTGAGTGCGGCAGCCGCCGCCCGGACCAGTGTCGCTGGACTAGGTCGGAAGATGTCGCCGGCGACACGCGTGACGTTCATGGTGTCATCGTCGGCTCCGGTGAACACGATTGTCGGCGCGGATGCGCTCTCTGTCGCAGCGGGTGCGCTCCGTCCGTGTTGGGGAGGAGCCGGACGTGGTTCGGTGAGACGCCGCGTGGCGTGTGAGGCACCGCGCGTTGCGGCGCGTCTAGCCGCGAGAACGGTGCCTCAGCCGGAATGCGGTGTTTCAGCGCGCGCTGGCAGGGCAG
>NZ_JASBSF010000368.1 GCF_030149085.1 Microbacterium sp.
GTCGGCAGCGGTGTAGGCGCTCTCAAGAATGCTGCGCGCAAACCCCTGCGGCGTCTGCGCGGCAGTGAGGCTCGACCTGTCGACGACGCCGACGATGGCGTCCCCATCCATCTGCCGGATCGTGTCGACGACGGGCATGACCGGGACGACTCCGGCAGCGCCGGCCTCAAGTGCACCGATCACCCGCTCGAAGACGTCGGGTGGTGTGAGAGCCCGCGCAGCGTCGTGCACGAGGACATACTCGATGTCTCCCCAGAGCGCAGCAAGGCCAGCAGCCACGGATGCCTGCCTGGTGGCGCCGCCGGCAACGACGGTCAGGAGGTCTCGCCGTTCTCCAGCGGCTTCCTCGGCATCCGTCAGCGCATCGCCCTCCAGGCCGCTGGGCGCGACGACGATGACCTGCATCGGTGGCGCCTCGAAGATGCCGCGCAGACAATGGCGCAAGATGGTGTGATCGTCCAGCCCGACAAAGGCCTTGGGTACGCCAGCGTGAAGCCGGGTTCCCGATCCAGCCGCGACGACGATGACCGCTACGCGGGGAACCGGGATGATGCTCACGGATGCCACGCTACAGCGCGGCACCACCCACTCAGGAGGCGAGAACCTCGTCGAGCAGAACGCTTGCCTTCTCTTCGTCGGTCTTTTCGGCCAGAGCCAGCTCGGAGATCAGAATCTGCTTGGCCTTGGCCAGCATGCGCTTCTCACCGGCCGACAGCCCGCGATCTTGATCACGGCGCCACAGATCGCGCACGACCTCACTCACCTTGATGACATCACCCGACGCAAGCTTCTCGAGGTTCGCCTTGTAGCGGCGCGACCAGTTTGTGGGCTCCTCGGTGAACGGGGCGCGCAAAACATCGAAGACGCGCTCGAGACCGTCCTTGCCGATCACATCACGGACGCCGACCAGGTCGACGTTCTCCGCCGGGACCTCGATGATCAGATCGCCTTGAGTGACGTTGAGCTTCAAGTACTTCTTGGTCTCGCCTTTGATGACGCGTTCCTTGACCTCGATGATTGTTGCGGCCCCGTGGTGCGGGTAGACAACCGTCTCGCCAACCTCAAAAAGCATGGAGTTATGTTCCTTTCGGCAAACTCCAGAATACCACAGGGCGCATACGCTAGAGTTCGCCACCCATGCGCTCGTGCCGGTGGTCCCGAGCTTCAGCGAGGCGTAAGCCGGCGGTTCGCAACCCCGTAGAATGCATCGTGAAGCCGTCATCCGCTCAAGGAGGATCCGTGAAATCGCGCCTCATCGCGTCGCTCGTTGTGGGCACCGCCCTCGTCCTCGGAACCTCAGGATGCAGCCTGATCTCCGCGCACGCGACGACGATCGAGTATTCGGCAGCCGAAGGAACCAACGTCCCGGACGAGTCAGGTCCCGTGCAGATCCGAAACACGGTGATCGTTGCGAACGACGAGGGCACCGAGGGCAACTTCCTCGCCGCATTCATCAACAACACTGACGAGACCTACGTCGTACACATCGACTTCGCCGATGGCGTCACCGAGCAGGTCATCGTCCCGGCAGGCTCCGTCAAGAGCCTCGGCGAGGATGCAGACCCCATCCTGATCCGCGGGCTGGACACGCCTCCCGGAGCCACGCTGTCGGCATCCTTCCAGTCCGGTGATGGGGTGACCTCGGTCGTCTCGGTTCCGGTGCTGGGCGGCGAACTCGAGTACCTCGCGCCGTTCGTGCCTTACGTCTCCCCCTACCGACACGACGTCGGCCCCGCCTCTGTCGAGCGCGGGGCCGACGTCTTTCCGGATGCCGAGGCTCTTCAGGACTCGAAGCGATAGCCGAGCCCGCGGACGGTCACGAGCATGGTCGGGTCGCTCGGATTCTTCTCGATGCGTGAGCGGATGCGCTTGATGTGAACATCCAGGGTCTTCGTGTCACCGAAATAGTCGGTTCCCCACACGCGGTCGATGAGCTGACCGCGTGTGAGCACCCGGCCCGCATTGCGCATGAGCACCTCAAGGAGCTCGAATTCCTTCAACGGCATGCTGATCTCACCGCCATCCACCGAGACCGTGTGCCGGTCGATGTCGAGGGTCACGCGACCCCCTTCGAGGATGCGGTCGTCGAGGTCAGCCTCGGCGGTGGAGAGCCGGCGGAGAACTGCACGCATCCGCGCGAGCAACTCCCGCGCCGAATAGGGCTTGGTCACGTAGTCGTCGGCGCCGAGTTCGAGCCCCACGACGATGTCGACCTCGGAATCCTTCGCGGTGAGCATGATGATCGGAACCGACGACGAGGCGCGCAACTGCCGACATACCTCCGTTCCGGGCATCCCCGGAAGCATGAGGTCGAGCAACACGATGTCGGCACCCAGCTCACGGAATGAGGCGAGGGCGGTGGCTCCGTCCTCGGCGATCTCGACCTCGTAGCCCTCCCGGCGCAACAAGTATGCGAGCGGGTCGGCGAGGTCGGGTTCGTCCTCGACAAGTAGGACGCGAGTCATGCGGTTTCTCCGTTTCCTTCTCGGGCATCGATGCCACTTCTGTCCGGCGCAGCGGTCACGTGCGGCGCAGCGGCGACCACGCGGTTGGTCAGCACGGCATCCGAGCCCTGTAGTTTGGCCTTCTTCTTGACCTTCTTCTCCTTGCGGGCCCGTTTTCGAGGCGGCTCGTCGTGAGGAGAATCGATCAGGGGGAGCCGGATCGTGAATGTCGAACCGCGGCCCTCGCGCGACCAGAGGCGAACGTCACCGCCGTGGCGCTGCACGGCGTGCTTGACGATCGCCAGGCCGAGCCCCGTTCCCCCGGTGCGGCGCGAACGCGCCTGATCTGCGCGGTAGAACCGCTCGAACACACGGTCCTGGTCTTCTTCGGAGATTCCGATGCCCCGGTCGGTGACCGCGATCTCGACGACACCGTCGGCCGCTTTGACACCGATGCCGACGCTCGACCCCTTCGGGGAGTAAGCGATGGCGTTGGCGATGAGGTTGCCCACTGCTTCGCTCAGGACCTGGGCATCGCCGCGGACGAACAGTCCCCGCGTGCCCCCGCGGACGAGTTGCACTCCTGCCGAGTCGGCCTGGACAGCGTGAGCCTCGACGGCAGACGCGATGATTTCATCGATCGAGGCGTCGCGCTCGTCGTTGAGCTCGTCGGCTGCCTGCAGGCGTGAGAGGTTCATGATGCGCGAGGTGAGGGTTGCGAGCCTCGTCGCCTCGGCAGACAAGCGTGAGGCGAACACCCGGACCTGGGCGGGGTCATCGGATGCCGACTCGATCGCCTCGGCCAGCAAGCTCACTGCCCCGACCGGTGTCTTGAGTTCGTGACTCGTGTTGGAGACGAAGTCACGCCGCATCTGCTCGACCCGCTCCTTCTCGGTGATATCGCGCAGCACGAGCAGCATGAGCCGGGCCGTGAGCGGCGTCGCCCGAACGGTGACCAGGCGCGACTCCCCCGGGCCGGTGCCGCGGCGAAGACGAAAGGTCGCGTTGGATGCCGCGTCAGCATCGCTGACGCGGCGGGCGACACCGCGCAGTTCGGGTGTGGGAAGCATCCGCCCCTCGGTCAGGTCGAACGGTGCCGCGGATGCCGACGCCGCAATGATGACTCCGGCCGAGTCGAGGACGACAGCGGGATCGTCGAGCCCGCGAAGCACGATTCGCGCTCCCTCGGGAACATCCATGCCCGCCCCGTACTCGGCGCGCTCGCGTGCCCGCAGCGCCAGCAGGATAACGGTAGCCAGGCCCGCGCCGATCAGCAGCCCGACGAGGAGGCCAAGAAGGGCGATCTGCGCAGGTTGCATGGAAACAGCGTACGGGCGGCCCGGACGACGGCCTCGCGAGCGGCACTCGCGCCAGCCTCGGGCGCGTCACTATTCACCGGAGCGGCACTGTCCGTTAACCTTCGGTGGCGAGAATCACTGGGTCGTCTGGCATCTGCCGGCCGACAACACACGAAAGGGATCGGAATGCGCGAAGTCTTCCACCAGTCGCTCGAAGATGTGCAGAACCGTCTCGTCGAGATCTCCGGGATGGTCACCACTGCGATCGAGAAGGCGACAACGGCGTTCAAGACCAGCGATGTCGCCCTTGCCGAAGAAGTGATCGCGGCAGACGCCGAGATCGACGACAAGGCCCACGAACTGGACGAGATCGCCATCGAGATCATGGCTCGCCAGCAGCCCGTTGCCCGTGACCTGCGGATCGTCGTGATGGCTCTGAGGGTGAGCGCCTCGCTCGAGCGCATGGGCGACATTGCCGAGCACATCGCTCAGCTGACGCGCCTGCGCTTCCCCGAGCGCGCCATCCCCTCGGGTCTGAAGTCGACGTTCCAGAAGATGGGCGAACTCGATGTCGAAGCTTCCCGCAAGCTGACGCAGCTCCTGGACACCGAAGACCTGGCGCTCGCCGACCAGATCCGCGACATCGACGACCAGGTCGACGATCTGCACGTCAGCGTCTTCGAGAAGGTCCTCAGCGACAGCTGGTCGGGCGAGCCCGCGCAGACGGTGGATGCCACCCTCGCGAGCCGCTATCACGAACGTTTCGTCGACCACGCCGTCTCGGTCGCCAAGAAGGTTCAGTACCTGGCTGAAGGCGGCGAGTTCTACGCCAGCGACGGGTCCAGCTCGGGAGAGTAGTTCCCCACATCACGCACTGACCACAAGAGCGGATGCCTCACGCGGGGCATCCGCTCTTGTGGTTTCTACCGCCAGGCGGCTACTTCTTGCCCTGGGAGGCGACGGCAGCTGCACCGGCGGCCGCGGCCTCGGGGTCGAGGTACTCGCCGGGACCGAGGGGGACGAGGTTCTCGTCGAGCTTGTAGACCAGCGGGATGCCGGTCGGAATGTTGAGCTCGGCGATATCGGCGTCGCTGATGCCGTCGAGGTGCTTCACGAGGCCGCGCAGCGAGTTGCCGTGCGCGGTCACGAGGACGGTCTTGCCCGCACGCAGGTCGGCCGCGATGTCACTCTCCCAGTAGGGCATCATGCGATCGATGACGAGCTTGAGGGATTCGGTGCGCGGCACCTCACCATCGATCCCGGCATACCGCGGATCGTGGACCTGGCTGAACTCGCTGTCATCATCCAGCGGCGGCGGCGGCACGTCGAACGAGCGACGCCACAGCATGAACTGCTCGGGCCCGAACTCTTCGAGGGTCTGCGCCTTGTCTTTACCCTGCAGCGCGCCGTAGTGACGCTCGTTGAGGCGCCAGGTGCGCTTCACGGGAATCCAGAGACGGTCGGCGGCATCGAGCGCGATGTTGGCGGTCTGGATGGCGCGGCTCAGCAGCGACGTGTGCAGGACGTCGGGAAGGATGCCCTGCGCGGCCATCAACTCGCCGCCCCGGCGGGCCTCGGCCTGCCCCTGTTCAGTGAGCCGCACATCGACCCATCCAGTGAAGAGATTCAGCTCGTTCCACTCGCTCTGGCCGTGTCGGAGAAGGATCAACGTGTATGGCTCGGTCATGGCCCTCATGATATCGGGGCGAGGTGTCGCGACGGTTGCGAGGGAGGCCGTGAAAGCTCCCCCTCGCTGCACACCGGGAACGCTCGGAGCGCTGGCATCATGGGGGCGTGCCCTCTCCTCGTTCCGCGCCGACCGGGCGCCCCACGCGGGGGACGACGGGCACGAATCGGTTGCGTCGCGTCGACCGGTGGATTGCGCGGCATCCGGTGCTCCGTGACGCATCCGAGCCCCTGGTCGTCGATCTCGGGTACGGCGCCACCGGCACCACGACGCTGGAGCTGGCGGCGCGGCTGTCGCCGGTCAGGTCCGACATTGATGTCGTGGGGTTGGAGATCGACCCGGAGCGCGTCGAGCGGGCACGCGAGCAATTGCGGGCGGTCCGCGCGGGTCTCACGAGTTTTGACCCTGATACCCGGGTCTCGTTCGCGCGAGGGGGTTTCGAGATCCCGACGCCCCGGCGTCCGATCGTCATCCGCGCCCTGAACGTCCTGCGCCAGTACGACGAGTCCGAGGTCGCGGCGGCGTGGTCGCTCATGGCCGGTCGCCTGGCGCCAGACGGATTGCTGGTCGAAGGGACCTG
>NZ_JASBSF010000370.1 GCF_030149085.1 Microbacterium sp.
CTTCGGCACGGGCGTCGGTCATGAGCCCGATTGTATGTGCGGGCGACGGAAATGGAATATGGACCCGCGGACTACGACGTCGCTCACTGACTGGACAGCGCGGAACCCGATTCATATGATGCGTGGCCGCGGTGGACCGGAGCGGAATGCGTCTCGGCTGGGGTCGCGGCTATTTCGATAAGACGATCGGCTCGATGGAGCGCTGCCCGCCCGTCTACGCCGTCATTTTCGACGACGAACTCGTGCCCGCTGTTCCGCGGGACGTCCACGACCAACCGGTCACCGGCGTGGTCACGCCGACCCGTATCGTCGACCTGCATCCTCACCGCTGAACCCTCGCACCCACCGAAAGACCACCGATGCCCACCTATGCCTACGCCTGCCGCCAATGCGGCCACCGATTCGAAGCCGTGCAGTCCTTTACGGATGCCTCCCTCACCGAGTGCCCGGAGTGCGGCGGATCACTTCGCAAGGAGTACGGATCGATCGGCGTGACCTTCAACGGATCCGGCTTCTACCGCACCGACTCACGGGCGGGTAGTGGCGGCAAGGACTCCGGCGGCTCGGGATCGAAGGAATCCGGCTCGAAGGACTCGGGATCGAAGTCGGACAGCTCGAGCTCATCGTCGAGTTCAGGTTCGTCGTCAGGGTCGAGCGCCTCGACGAGCACCGCGACCACCTCCAGCTGACGCTCGACACAACGAAGGGACCACCATGATCAAGGGATTCCGGGAGTTCATCCTCCGCGGTAACGTCATCGACCTCGCGGTAGCCGTCGTCATCGGCGCTGCCTTCACCGGCATCGTCAACGCGATCGTCTCCGGTCTGATCAATCCCATGATCGCCTACGTGTTTCAGGCGGAAAGCCTCAACGGACTCACCTGGGATGTGCCGACGCTCATGGGTGGAACCACCACCTTCGCCTGGGGTTCGATCATCGGCGCGGTCATCAACTTCCTCGCGGTAGCCGTGGTCGTCTACTTCGTCTTCGTCATGCCGATGAACAAGCTCAAGGAGCGCGCCGCGGCCCGAGAGCAGCTGCCACCCGAGCCCGAGCCGATGCCGAGCGAGGCCGAGATCCTCATCCAGATCCGCGACCTGCTCCAGAAGCAGAACGACGCCACCCCGCCGAAGCCCTGACGCAGCGTCAGTAGTGCGGAGGGACGTCGGCTCGTAGGCGGTCGTCGTTCGGGCCGGTGTCAGACGAGGTCGAGGGCGCGTCGGCGTCGGCGTCGGCATCCGGGGTTTCGGGGGCGACATCCGTGCCCGGGGCCGGAGTCAGACGTGCGCGACGTGATCCGGGAACGCGCTCGACGCGCTGACGCTCGTCAGGCGACGACATCGATCGGCTGCGTGTCACCCTCGGCAACGGGCGATTCGACGGTTACGCCGAGGATGCCGGCGATGCGCTGTGCGACGCCGCCGGGGTCGCTGTAGAGGTCGAACGAGTGCACGCGCACATAGTGCCAGCCGAGGCGCCGCAGAATCTGGGGCCGGAGGCGTAGCGACTCGCGCAACGATCCGCCGATGGTCTCGGGATCGCTTTCGGCAACGACCGCCTTGCCCTGATGGTGCGCAACCAGCGGGAGCAGCCCCCGGTAGTTCACCTCGACGGCAACGCCCAGGCGCCGAAGTTCCTTCGCGAGCGAAAGCATCAGCGGGTCGCCGTCATCCTCCTGTCGTGACACCCGAGCGCGACGTTCGACGTCTCCCAGGATCGACATGAGGGATGCCGCGCCGTGCGCGAGGCGACGGTCATCGACCGCACCGGGACGGATGCAGGACACGATCACCATCGAGCGGCGAGCGCGCGTCATCCCCACCGTCAGGAGCCGCTCACCGTCGGAGGTCGACAGGTCACCGAAATCGCTGAGCACCCGGCCGTGCCGGGTGAGTCCGTACCCGAGCGAGAAGATGACGCGGTCGCGGCTCTCAGCGACCGACTCTTCCAGCGTGAGCACGGAGAACGGCTCGGCGGAGTCGCGCGCGACGAAGTCGGCGACGTCCGAGCGTCCCGCGAAGGCGCGGTCAACAGCGGCACGGATGCGGGCGGCGTGCTTCGCGCTGGCCGTGATGACCATGAGCGATTCGGACCCACGGTTGACGGCATGCTCGACCACGAGAGTCACAACACGCTGAACCTCGGCATCCGGGCTCTCGACGGCGCCGGACTCGGCGTCGGGCACACCGATGCCGCCCTCGACGTAATCCACCGAGAGGCTTCCGCGTCCGAGGTACGACCCGGCCCAGGGTAGGGAGACGATCTCGCCGCCGTAGAACGCGCCATTGACCAACTCCGCGAGATCCTCGCCCCCGGCCCGATAGCTGCGCGTGAGCGTTTCGACGGGCAGGATCTCAGCAAGTCGCTCGAACACGCTCGCGTCGTCGAACGGCACCTCCGGCTCGTCGTCGGCAGTCAGCGAGCCGGCGGCGACACGGAACGCCGTCGGCTTCTGGGTGACAGGATCCCCGAGCGCCACGATCTGCCGGCCGCGACGGATCGCGGGGGCAGCCTCGGCAAGGCTCAGCGATGCGGCATCCGAGATGATGACGACGTCGAAGACGAGGTCGTCGGGGATCGCGGGCACTTCGTAGGGCGAAGCGAGCCAGACCGGCGCGAGCGAGCGCATGAGTGTCGGCGCTGTCGAAACGAGGGTGCGCGGCGAGGTTCGCCCCTCGCGCAGCGCCTGCTTCAGCGCCGCGGCCTCGTGGGGTTCATCGACGATCCCGACCCGCCACTGCGTCGCCAGTTGGGCCGCAAGAAGCTGACCGGATGCCGCGGCATGCGCTTCGTCGACCAGACGGAAGTCGCGCTCCAAGCGGTCGACGACCGCGGTGTTGGCTCCCAGCAGCGCCCGGTCGCTGCGCAGCAGGTGCTCGAGAGCCGACTGCCACCACGCGTATTCGAGCTCTCCCGCGACCTGCTGTTCGGGCACGTGCCGCACTGAGAGGTCGAGCAGCAGCGGCTCGAGACCGAGCGAGGCCAACTCACTGCGCAGACTCGCGCGTTCCATGAGGTTCTCGAAGACTTCAGACTCGGCGGCCAGCCCCGCGAGGGTGCGCACGAGGGTCTTCACCGGAAGCGAAGACAGCGCCTGTGACCCCGAGCGCCCGAGGACGGCATCCAGCTCGCTGAGTTCGGCATCCACGCGCTGCCAGGCAACCGCGACGTCTGCAAGGCCGAGCGGGATGTCGGGAACGACGTTCGCCTCGACATAGCGCTGCCACTGCTGACGCTGCTTCTGAATGCGAAGAAGCGCCTCGTACATGTCGCCGACGTGCACGCCGGGGCGCACGTACTCGCGAGAGAGACGTCGAAGCCTGCGGCGATCGGCGCCGCTGAGGGTCGATGTGTCCCGGCGCGGCGCGTGAGCCTGAATGAGGTCACCGATGGGCCGTTCGAAGACCGTCGGGCTGAAACGGTCGAGAGAGTCCCGGATGCCCTGCAGCAGCCGCAGGTACTCCCCCAGCTCACCGACACTCTCGAAGGGGCGCATGTGCGTCTGCCCGAGAAGGACATACCCGCGCTCGAGCAGGTGCGGAAGATCCATGCGGTGGAGCTTGCCGGCCAGAGCGTGAGCCGAGCGCGCCTGTTCGGTCGTGGCAAAGCTCACGCCGTACCAGGGAGAATCCGAGGGGCCGATCCGGAATTCGCCGAGCCGCGCCGCCGACGCAAGTTTGGCGGCGGCATCCTCGCGACCCTTTGCGAGCCGCACGAGAGTCTCGATATCCAGGCGTGCGGTCGTCGTCGGGGGTTCCTCGCGCTGGGCGAGCGCCGACAGTTCCCGCAGGATGTCGAGCACAGAGGTTCCGAGGGCGTCGTGGCGATCGGCCAGCGATGACCGGTAATCGCGCAGCACGGTGCGAAGGCGCACGAGCGCGTCATCGATCTCGGAGACCTTCGGAGCAACGGCCTTCTCGTTGCGTCCGATCGCGCGGACGAGATCCCGTTGCAGCTCGGTGGGCGAGACCGCAAGGCCCGGCAGCCCAACGCCCGCCAGTCGGTGTCGAACCCCGTCGAGTGTCGAGCGGCGAGCGCTGACGACGAGAACCCGCCGCCCTTCGCGCACGAGCGCTCCCACCGCGTTGATGACGGTCTGGGTTCCGCCGGTACCAGGCAGGGTGTGAACGACCAGGGATTGACCAGCAGCGACCCGCGCCAGCACGGCTTCCTGCTCGGCGTCGGCATCCAGCAGCAGCGTGTCGGCGGCCGGGACGCGCTCGTCGGGCCCGGGCATCACCGGAATCGGGCGCCGTAGCGTCACGGCCTCGCGATCGGCGGGATGACCGGCGAGGGCGTTCAGGACCGGATGATCCAGCTGAGCCGCGTCGCGCGCCATCGCAGACCCGACGTCCACAAACGTCGAGACAACCAGGCGGGGCTTGACGACGAACGACGGGATCTGCGCCATCAGCGCGCGCAGGTGATCGATCACCGGCTGCGGCTTGAAGACGCCCTGATCGTAGGCAAGACCCGACAGCGCATCACCGTCGAGTTCGATGCCGAAGTGCATCCGCATCGCGCGAAGGAGTTCGGGATTGACTTGGAAGCTGCCGTGCAGCTTCAGTTCGAAGTCAGTGTGGTGCCGGCGGATGGCCAGCGGACGCAGCAGCACGGGAGCGATGCAGTCAAGTCCCCCGATGCGCCACGACGCGATCCCGACCGCCAGACGCACGGCTTCGATCCCTCGGGCGGTCCGTAGCTCGACGTTCTTCGTCGTGATCCGCTCGGCGGCCCGGCGAGCAGTACCGAGGGCTACCTCGTCGCGGAACAGACCCGACAGCAGCGTTGATCGTCCCGTGATGAACTGCGGAAGGCTCCCCGGATGCGCCTTGGTGATCTCGATGCCGGCATCCGGAGTATCCGAGAAGTGCAGAAGCGCCGAGCGACCGCCGAGTTCCGCCGCCTGGGCGCGCAGACGCTCGCGCTCCTCCTCGGCGATGTGAACGATCGTCGCGTCAGTGTCAGCGAGAGTCAGGTCTGCGGGGTCCACGGACACCGCACGCATCGCACCATCAGCGCCAAGGATGACGCCACCTTCTGCTCGCACCACACGGTCAGACTAGGTTGCGGTTTCGATGCGTCCCGGTAACGCACCACGAGTGTTGCAGTATTGCGCGACACGCCGCATCCGTCAGGGCTTCCTCCCCCGGGGCCGATGTGGCAATACTGTCCACCGCGGCCTCTCGCGCTGCATCCGGCTCCGCATCGACGAAGAGGATGGAGACATGCCTCCTGTACCCCTCGCCTCGACGTACCTCCTGCACCCCACTCCCCTCGGGGATGTCCTCATCGTCAGCACACCCGACGCCGTCATCTCGTGCCACCCCGTCTACGACAATCCGGGGGATGACCTCGCGGCCCTGACAGTGGCGCTGCGGGCCGAGCCGAGCCCCGGAATCACGGATGCCGCGCTGCAGCTTGCCGCGCAACTCGACGAGTACTTCGCGGGCGATCGGACGGCGTTCGATGTGAAGCTCGACTGGCGACTCGTGTGCGGCTTCACACGCGACGCGCTCGAGGCTGTGACGCGAATCCCGTTCGGCGAGACCGCCGGATATGGCGAGGTCGCTGTCATGGCTGGGCGCGCGCGGGCTGCGCGTGCTGTCGGTACGGCATGCGCGACGACACCGTTCTCGATCATCGTTCCGGTTCACCGCGTCATACGCGCCGACGGGTCGATCGGTGAGTATGGCGGCCACCCAGAGACGAAACGGTTCCTCCTCGACCTCGAGTCCGGCGTGCTCGAGCGAGGACAAGTCGGTCGCGCCGTGTAGGCCGGCGCGACCGACGGGATCCCCGGTTTCGACCGGGGATCCCGTCACTGCGCACCACGAAACACCGGTGGTAGCCTCGTCGCTACGGATTCGGCGCGTCATGGACGACGCGGTCACCCCAACACGAGGCGGTCGATGTGGGCCCGGGAATTTCTTCCGCGACAGAGCATGATCTGCTCGCGCTCGCGGTGGGCCGCCTCCCGCACGTCACGAAGTTTCCCGTGGCTTTCGGTGGGCTGACGACCGACGGGCTCCTGCCGGTCACCGCGACCGCTGGAACTCAGACACGATCGCTTGCCGGACTCGTCGTGCAACCCGAACGGGGCCTCGGCGGCAGGTCGCTCGTCGAGAAACGCGCGCGGCTTGCGATCGACTATCGAACCGCTCGGGGAATCACCCATGACTATGACCGAGCCGTTCTCGGCGAAGGGATATCCACGCTCTTCGCGGTTCCGGTCATGGTCGACGGTCAGGCGCGTGGAGTGCTCTATTGCGGATCGCGAGCAGAATCCGCGGTCGGGGATGTCGTGGCGCGAGCCGCATTTTCCATTGCCGACTCTCTCGCCACCGAATTGCGTGTGAGAAGCGAAATCGATCGTCGCCTATCGAGTTTTGCGACACCGGCTCCCGCGGCAATCGGCAGCGCTGCGCGTGAAGAGTTGCGTGAGAGCTACGCCGAAATACGCAGCATTGCCGGCTCTTCGCAGTTGAGGGTGTAGCCCGGGACCGCTGGCTGGTTCGCGGATTGGCGTCGAGGTCTTCCAGGATGGAAGTTCTCACACTGCCCATCCGCCGGAAGACCTCGACGTGCACCACCCTATGTTCGCGACCCCT
>NZ_JASBSF010000379.1 GCF_030149085.1 Microbacterium sp.
CCATCGTGCTTATCACCAAGGCGCACGTCGAGCAGAGGTTCCTTCTCGAGGCTTTCGGCGATGACTATCGGAAGTACGCGAGCCGCACTCCCCTGATGCTCTGGGGCCGCGGCATCCGCTGAGAGGACCGGGTCACCACGACATCCGGCGTTGACGCTCCACGGCGCTGCGCGCCTCCCGCTCCTCCGGGGTGAGTTCCGTCTCCGGCTCTTTCTCGGCGGACGGCTCCTCTGCCGGCGCGGGATCGGGGTGCTCCCCAGCGACGGCATGCGGAGCAGCGAACCGGGAGGTGCCGTGCTCCGTCTTCTCCCAGTAGTGCGGTCTGGTGATCAGCTGCCAGAGAGCCTTGTACGCGGCAATCGAGTGGAGGATCCAGAACAGGGGCTTCAGGAGAGCCCAGGGCACGAGCCCGAAGAGTCCCCGCTTATAGGGACCCATCATGTTCATGTAGATCAGCAGGGAGTAGCCGAGAAGGAAGTTCAAAGCGCTCAAGACGATCACGATCGGCGGGACCTCGACCGGGACGACGTAGAACGGCAACGCGAGGGCGAGCACGAGCAGGATCGCGAAGGGGATCACGCTGAGGAACGTGAAGGGCGTGCCGGCGATCAGGAGCGCGAACGCAGCGAACCGGCGGAGGCCGATCCGGCGGATCAGCGCTATGGGCTGCCTCGAGTGGACGAGCGCGGTCTGCATGTATCCCTTGATCCATCGGCTGCGTTGCTTGATGAACTGCGGAATGCGCGAGGTCGCCTCCTCCATCGTCGTGGCATCAACGACACCGACCCGGTACCCCAGGGCACTGGCACGGATGCCGAGGTCGGCGTCCTCGGTGACGTTGTAGGGATCCCATCCCCCGAGACGTCGAAGCGCCGTCATCCGGAAATGATTGGACGTCCCTCCGAGCGGGATCGGAAGGTCGGAGTCTTCGAGCCCCATGAGCATGTAGTCGAACCATGCCCCGTACTCGAGAGTGAACAGGCGCGTGAGGGCGTTCTCTCGCGCGTTGAAGTAGTTGAGTGAGGCCTGTACGACGGCGGTCGACTCGTCTGTGCGCGAGAACACGATGACCGCCTTCTTCAGTTGGTCGGGTTCGGGCGCATCCTCGGCATCGAAGATCACGAGGAACTCGCCACGCGCCAGTTCGAGGCCGACATTGCACGCGCGTGGCTTGGTCTGAGGTACGCCGGCCGGGATAGGCACGACGATGAAGTGCTCCGGGACGACTGACCGGGCGATCGCCGCCCGGGTCGCGTCATCGCCTTCTTCGACGAGGATCAGCACCTCGAGGCGGTCACGCGGATAGTCCAGGCGCCCCAGATTCGTCATGAGCTGGGCGACGACCTTCTCTTCGCGAAAGACCGGCACCAACACGGTGTAGAACGGCAGCTCGTCCTCGTCGAGCACCGACAGCTCGAACCGCGACACCTTGTTCACGAGGTCGTAGCGAGATCCCCGGAAGGCGACGACGAACTTGAACAGAACGCTCGCAAGAAAGAAGAGATTGATGGCGGCGAGGATGACGACAAGTGTCGCGCCCGTCAGCAGCACCGCACCGAGCACCGCAACGCTCGCCACGACCGCGAACCCGATCACCTGGCCCCGCGAGAGGACGGTGCGCGCCGAACGCACCGGATTCGCGTTCGCGAGTCCGTCCGCTGCCTCAGCGGCGAACTCTGCCGCGAACACCTCGATCACGGCGTCGATGATGAACTGCTGGCTCACCGGGACCACCTCGATCGGCGCGCCAAGATCGTCGGCGATCGCTTCCTCTTGCGCGGGGTCCAGCTCGCGCGACGCGCCGACCAGGATCGTGCCGTCCTCGCCGGCCGCGAGCGGAATCCATCCCTCGCGCGCGTAGACCGCGCGAAAGCCGACATCCAGCAGGCTTACATCGATGTCTGTCATCCGTCGCCCCCGCCGGAAGGAACCTGACCGAACCCCGTGAAGATGACCGACCACTCCTGGGCCTCGGGAAGTCGCGCGGCGACAACCCACCCGACGATGCCGACGAGCACGGAACACATGACGACGATCGCGGCGTGCTGCGCCGGCGATTCCGTCGGAAGGATGGCGACCGAAATATGCACGAGTAGGTAGGCGAGCGCTGCGGCAGCGATCAGCGGTGAACCCACCAGAACGCCGGCCAGAGCACCCACCGCGATCAGGAGCATCATCACGCCCGAGCGCGCGAAGCCGAAGACCCCGGCAGTTATGGCGACGACGAGCACGGGAGCGAGGTACAGCATCAGTGGCTCGCTGAGCGGGTCAGAGACTAGCGCCTCGATCGCACGGGCGGCACTTGTCGCATCGGTGCGGAGAAAGGTGAGCGGTCCCGAGCCGATGATCACGCCGGCAAGGGCGAGCGCGACAGTGACCGCGACAGTGGGAAAGGCCACGATGACCGCGTTCGCCGCCCGGGCCTGCGGGCGGGAGTGGATGAGCAGAGTCCCCACGATCGCGACCGTGAGAACGAGAGGAATGGCCCGCACGTCCGTCATCGCCGCAGCCCCGAGCAGCAGCCCCGCGCGAAATCCCGCCTGGGTGTTGGCGAGATTCTCAAAACGCACGATGTCGATGAGTCCGAGACCGAAGAGGACGACGGCGCCGAACATTGTGATGTCGGTTGCCGAGAGCAGCACGAAGACCGGCGAGATCAGCAGAGAGACCAGGACGACGAGGCGAATGATGCCGTGCAGCCCGCGGCGAAACATCGCCTGATCAAGGCCCTGAAGGAAGAAGCCTCCGAGCAGTGCCCCGGCGAGGGCGAGGAGCAACTCCGAGGGAAGGACCACGGCCGGCAGTGTGCCCAGCGGCGGCGAGAAGGTCGTGAGGAGCTGCCCGAAATCCGCTGCACCTGCGCCGTCGCGGACACGGGCTAGGAGCGACTGATTGGCAGTGTCGTGCCACGGCTCGGGAGCCAGCAGCGCGTAGCGCGCGACGACGATGACCAGAGGGAGAGCGAGGATGCCGCGCATTGTCCAGCGCAGCCACGCGCGCCGAGGATAGGGCGGCAGGACACCTGCGGAACTCTCCAGGAAGCGCGGCACATCGCGGTCGAACAGGTGCTGGCCGCTGAGCACGGACATTCTCGGTTCCGCTCGCCGATGAAGACAGATGACGTGCGGATTGTAGCGAAAGCCCCGGTC
>NZ_JASBSF010000380.1 GCF_030149085.1 Microbacterium sp.
ATACTGGAGAGGTGCCTGCCAACGCTACCGCGCAGCTCCTTCGCCAGCGCCCTGTACGGAACCAGGAGCACCGCCCGGCTTTCGGGTGAATCGATGAGGTGATTGAAGATAAGCGCCTCGGTCAGCGCAGTCTTTCCGGCACCGGTCGGCATCTGAAGCGAGTACGACGCATCGCTACTTAGAAGCCCCGCGTCGATCGCTTCCACTTGTGAGGGGAAGAACTCCCATACTGGATTACTCCGGTCGATGAACGACTCCACGAGACGATCCCAACGCGATGCGCCACCGTTTGGTAGCACCGCCCGGAGATTCGCCACGCGGAATCGCTCGAGTAGCGCAGTGTGAAGGCGATGCGCAACCCATTCATCGGGGCCGATCGCAAGCGCTCGGGACGTGTCTTCGTACGCGGTGGCGACGGCCATTTCGAGGGCGCTAACCTGGCCGGTTCGCACCGCATCGACGAGCGTGACGATTGACGTGCTGGATGGTCTGGATGATCGAGTCAGCAGGTCATACGCCGCGCGCTGAACCTCGAGTTCAAAGTGCGCGGGATTAGCGTCGCGCGCGGTCAAGGCCGCCGAAGCGGGATAGCCGCCGCTATAGAAGGCCACTGCGGCGAAGAAGAGCGCATCAGACTTCGCCTCATTCTGGAGATCGCGGCTTGCCGAGACGAGACCCTGGCCCAGGGTCAGCCATGCTCGGGACTCCGCACCTCCGCCGCGCAGCATGTCGAAGAGCTCGCCGACGAGCGAGTAGTAGAGGTCCAAGCTCCGGTGATCGAGGTAGTCCAACTGGGAGATATGGGCGGAGAGCGAGAAGTCCACGATCGTGTGACGCGTCTCTGCATCCGCGATCCACCGCGCAAGGGATGCCCTCATCCGTCGACCACGCTCGTCAGGGCGATGTCGAACACGCTCTCGTAATACCACTTGAGGTCGGACAACGTCAGGATGATGACTGCGCGTTCGGCGGGTGACGGCAACTCGACATCGCTGAGCTCCGATGCGAGGTCGACAGTGGAGCAAAGGACGGCGACTGCGCTGAACTCACGACTCGCCTGCGGGTAGTCGATTGCATCGATGAATCGATCGAGCATGTCGATCGTCACGGTCGTGAGGCCCGTGTCCAGTGCGCGTTCCTTGAGCCATTCGAGCGTCTTGATCAGACGACCGTCGCTGTCCTTTCTCGAGTCCCGGATGGCATCAGCGATGGGAGTTGATGTTCCGCGCGTCGACTTGGTCTTAACCTCCGAACAGAGGAGCCGATCTTCCGAGGACGGTTGTGGCCAGTGCGGCAAGACCAGCTGCACGACATCGGACTTAGGAGCGGGCATCGTGCGATCCTGCTTGAGTCGCCACTTCTTTGCGTCGAGCAGTTCAGTCGGGTGCTCCCTAGCGGCCTGAAACAGGGCCGTTAGGATCTCGCCGAAATCGCCCGCCATTGTCGAACCTCTGTCAGGAAGTCGCGCGGCCACAATCTCGCTCAGCGGTCTCCCTGTTGCACTCGCACGGTCTGCAGCCGAGGCATCCGAAATGTAGCAGCGGCGTACTGCAACACCGAGCTGCTCAGCGATCGCTGACGCGCTTGCGGCCGGAATCTCGAAGACCGCGACTTTCTCATGTTCGATGTCGTGGAACAGATCACGGAGCGCACCGTAGTCGAAATCTAGTTCACGCATGACTGAGCCGATCGAGCTTCCGTAGCAGGTCGACCACTACGACCCCTCGAAGCCGGAGCTCGGGTCGAACTTGAGCACGCGCGCATTCTCGGAGATCGTGCGCACCTCGCCCTCGTCGAAGCCGTCGCTCTTGCTGGCCTGGATGTCGATGGTGATCTCGAGCTTGGCGCCGGCGCCGGCGAGGCGGTCGATGATCTCGCGAGTCACGTTTCCGATGTCGCGCGAGTACCGGTCGGGATCAACCTTCACGGAGCCGAAGTAGCGGCTCGGACGTCGCGGCGCGAAGCTCTCCTCGCTCGTTCCCTCCGCCTCGTCTGCTTCGTCATTGATCAGGACAATGTCGATCGGCCCAACCTCCGCGGCGCCCTCCTCAGCCGCGCGCGCAGCAGCCTCGCGGGCTGCGGCGACTCGATCGGCAGATGCCTGTTCGTCTGCCTTGTTCCAGTCCACGAGGAGTGTGCTGTCGGTGACCTGGAGCGCGGCGTTGTGCGCCGGCGGCACGATCAGCCCGCGGTAGCGATCAGCCTCGGTGTCCTTCGCTGTCGCGATCGCGAACTTCTCGCCGTCAACAAGGACGGAGTTGAGCGAACGTTCGATCGCCGAGTCGAGCGTCTCTCGCCGAACGAGGCGCGGCAAGTAGACGTACCGGGTGAAGTAGCCCCATAGCTCGCCGACGCTGATCTCGCCCTTGTCGCGCCACAGTTGTCCCAGCTCCTGGTGCAGTGTGGCACCAAGGATTGGCGCACCGAGCTCGGTGACGAGCTGATCGTCGCGGGACAGCTTCGCGGCTACGCGCTCGGCGAGCGAGCGGCCGCTCGAGTCCGGCACCTTATCCGTGATCAGCTCGAACGGCTTGGTGGCGTCGAACTGCTCGGGGTACACGGCCCACACGAAGGTTTCGCGGATCCGGTCCGACACGGTTCGGTCGAGGCGCGTGACCCATTCGTCGGTCTGCTTGCGCTGCTGTACCGACAGGTTGAGGCTCTCGCTGGT
>NZ_JASBSF010000014.1 GCF_030149085.1 Microbacterium sp.
GCCAGCCGCGGTCAGGCGCCGATCGTCGCCCGGGTGGATGCCGCGAGCCTGGAGCTTGCGGGGAGCATCCGTGAACTCCTGCTGCACGGTGTCGACGGGCTGTTCTCGTTCGCGCAGGAGGGGCCGCGCCTGTTCCTCGACCTCGCCGCGCTCGATGTCGTCTTGCCGCGGGATCTGCAGCTTGTCGCGCTCTGTCTTCACGACTGCGCACTCAACCGCCGCCTGAGCGTGACGCACGTGTGCGTCCACCCCGAGCTCGCTCCCGCGCTGCTCTTTCCCGAACTCGTGAACGCGCTGGAGACGGCGAGCACCCCGAGCTCGCCGGTCGTGCTGCCGTGGGAGTTGGAAGGTGGATCAACGACCCGCGCGACCCCGAGCCGCATCCGCCGGGACGACGGGGTCCCGCGCGCTTCCGTTCAGGCGAACGTGCCGTAAACCTCGAGCGTGTTCGCGGCGACCTGGGCGGCGAGCTCGTCGACGGAAACACCCAGCTCTGCTGCCATGAAGCGCAGGGTGATCGGCACGAGATACGGCGCGTTGGGGCGCCCACGGTGGGGTACCGGAGTGAGAAAGGGCGCGTCGGTTTCGACCAGGATGCGCTCCGCCGGGGTCACGGCGAGCGCATCGCGCAGATTCTGCGCGTTCTTGAACGTGATGTTGCCCGCGAAAGAGAGGTAGTAGCCGCGGTCGGCGGCGATCCGCGCCATCTCGGCATCCCCGGAGAAGCAGTGGAAGACGGTCTTCTCGGGCGCGCCAACGCTCTCGAGCAGGCGCAGAACCTCGTCGTGCGCGTCCCGGTCGTGGATCTGCATTGCGATGCCGTGCTTTTTGGCCAGAGCGATGTGCGCCTCGAAAGACCGGTACTGAGCCGGCTGACCCTCGGCATCCGTGCGGAAGAAGTCAAGCCCCGTCTCGCCGATCGCCCGCACCCGAGGGTGGGCGGCAAGCTCATCGATCGCCGCGATCGCCTCATCGAGGCCTCCCGCCGCCTCGTAGGTCGGTGCCTCGTTCGGGTGGATCGCCACCGCTGCGAGAACCTGCGGGTGATGCTCCGCGGCCCACACCGCCCACCGCGACGACTCCACGTCACCGGATGCCTGCACCACACCCGCGATCCCCGCCGAGGCCGCGCGGGCGAGTTGCTCCGACAGGCCCAGCGGGTCGTCGCCGTCCACGATCTCGAGGTGACAGTGGTTGTCGTACACCGGAACAGCCACCGGCTCAGGCAGCGGGGGGTAGGTGAGGTCACGCCGACCCGATGCCGACCTCTCCCGCACGTAGGCGCTCGGGTCGCTCACGCGGGCTGCTCGACCCGGGGGAACAGCGGCGCCAAGCCATTGATCGAGGTGCCCGGCTTCAGCTGACCCCAACTCCCCGCCTCGCGAAGGGGCTGATCCTGCAGCCGGCCGATGGTCTCGGCAGCGCCGAGGGCGATCCAGAGCTTCTCGGTCGAGATAGGCATCACCGGCGAGAGCAACTGAGCAAGCGCGCGCAGACCCTCGGCGGCGGTGTACAGCACGGTCTCGAGTCGGGCGCGCTTCGCGTCATCCTTGGCGAGAGTCCACGGCTCGTTCTCGGTGATGTAGCCGTTGAGTTCGTCGACGATCGTCCAGATCGCGGCGATCGCCTCGTCGATCCGGAAGCGCTCGATCGCGGCATCCGCGTTCGCCGCAGCCTCCGCGACAACCCGCTGGATCGCGAGGTCGGCGTCGGTGTACTGCGCGGGCGGCGGCACGATTCCCTCGAAGTACCGCCCGATCATCGCCACCGTGCGCGAGGCGAGGTTCCCGAATCCGTTCGCGAGCTCTGCCTGGTATCGGGCAGACAGGTCCTCCCAGGAGAACGACCCGTCCTGACCGAACGCGATGGCCGAGAGGAAGTAGAAGCGGTAAGCGTCGGAGCCGAAGACGTCGGTGATCTCGGTCGGCGCGATACCCGTGAGCTTGGACTTCGACATCTTCTCGCCGCCCACGAGCAGCCAGCCGTGCGCGAAAACACCGCGGGGCACCTCGACGCCGGCAGCCATGAGCATCGCGGGCCAGATGACGGCGTGGAAGCGCAGGATGTCCTTCCCGACCACGTGATAGGCCGGCCAGCGCCGTGCGAACTGCTCGGGGTCGGACCCGTAGCCGACAGCCGTGGCGTAGTTCAGGAGCGCGTCGACCCACACATAGATGACGTGCGAGGGATCCCAGGGCACCTTGATGCCCCAGTCGAAGGTGGATCGCGAGATCGACAGGTCCTTTAGACCGCTGCGGACGAAGGATGCCACCTCGTTGCGCGCAGACTCGGGCCGCACGAAGTCGGGCACACTCTTGTAAAGGTCGAGCAGGCGGTCTTGGAACTCGCTGAGCTTGAAGAAATAGTTCTTCTCCTGCAGCAGCTCCAGCGGCTTCGAATGGATCGCACAGACCTTGAGGCCCTCGAACGCCCCCGTGCCGTCCATGATCTCGGCCTCGGTCTTGAACTCCTCGCACCCGACGCAGTACAGCGCCTCGAACTCGCCCGCGTAGATGTAGCCGTTGTCATAGATCGCCTGGACGAACTGCGTCACGCGCTCTTCGTGGCGAGCCTGCGTCGTGCGGATGAAGTCGTCGTTGGCGACATCCAGGGTGCGAAGCAGCGGGAACCAGGATTCACCGACGAGGCGATCGACCCACTCCTGCGGCGTCGCGCCGTTCGCGGCGGCAGCCCGCAGCATCTTCTGGCCGTGCTCGTCGGTTCCGGTCAGCATCCAGGTGTCGTCGCCGGACTGCCGGTGCCAACGCGCGAGCGTGTCGACGGCGACCGTCGTGTACCCGTGGCCGATGTGCGGAACATCGCTCGGGTAGTAGATCGGCGTCGTGATGTAGAAGGAACTGCCGGAACTCACCCGAGAAGTCTAGTTCGGGCCGGCGCCGCCCCGCGGGTCTATGACAGCGACGCGTTGTACAGCTCGCGCGACGAGTGACCGGATGCTGCGGCGACCTCGGCGCAGGCATCCTTCAGGCGCTTTCCCTGCGCGAGCAGATCCGAAACGTAGGCAACTGCGTCCTCGAACGACATGGCGGGGCCGGCAGCGCCACCGACGACGATGACGATCTCACCCCTGACGCCGTCGTCTGCCCAGGCGGCGAGATCCGAGAGCGGGCCGCGGCGTACCTCTTCGTGGAGCTTCGTGAGTTCGCGGCACACGACGGCTGGGCGGTCGGCGCCGAAGGCCGCAGCCATGTCGGCGAGGGTGGTCGCGAGCCGCGACGGGGACTCGAAGAACACCATCGTGCGCCGCTCGGCACCGAGAGCCGACAGTGCGCTGCGCCGCTCCCCCGCCTTCCGCGGCACGAAGCCCTCGAACGTGAATCGGTCGGTCGGGAGACCCGAGACGGCCAGAGCTGCGAGGACGGCGCTCGGGCCCGGGAGGACACTCACCGCGACCCCGGCGCCGGCTGCCGTAGCTACCACCCCGAATCCCGGGTCGCTGATGGTCGGCATCCCGGCATCCGACAGCAGGAGCACGTCGGTCGCTCGCGCGAGCTCGACGAGCTCGGCAGCGCGGGCTTTCTCGTTGTGATCGTGCAGGGCGATCAGGCGGGGCCGGTTCTGGATGCCGAGCGCGGCGAGGAGCCGCTGCGTCGTCCGGGTGTCTTCAGAGGCGACCACCTGCGCATTTTCCAACGCGCCGATGAGGCGCTGGGACGCGTCGCCGAGATTCCCGATCGGCGTGGCGGCGAGGATGATCACGGCCCCAGCCTAGGGCTGACGCCTCAGGCTGGGGCCGTGCCCACTCGACTGACTCAGCTGTTGCCCGAGCGCCGCTTGTTGTAGACGTCGAAGGCGACCGCGAGCAGCAGCACGAGGCCCTTCACTGCCTGCTGCCACTCGATACCGATGCCCATGATCGACATACCGTTGTTGAGCACACCGATGATGGCACCGCCGATCGTGCCCACGCCACCCTGGACTGCCGCGCCACCGATGAAGGCTGCCGAGATCGCCTCGAGCTCGAACCCGTCACCGGCCTTGGGGCCGGCGAGGTTCAGACGCGCGGTGAAGATGAGTCCCGCGAGCGCGGCGAGGAAGCCCATGTTGACGAACAGCAGGAAGTCGACGCGGCGGGTCTTGATGCCCGACAGCTCCGCGGCGTGACGGTTGCCGCCGATCGCGTAGATGTGGCGGCCGAAGACCGACCGGTTCATGATCGTGCCGTAGAAGAGGACGAGCACCGCCAGGATGAT
The DNA here is from genome assembly GCF_030149085.1 of Microbacterium sp. Classification (GTDB taxonomy): domain Bacteria; phylum Actinomycetota; class Actinomycetes; order Actinomycetales; family Microbacteriaceae; genus Microbacterium. Next base: position 4,215 of record NZ_JASBSF010000014.1, read on the forward strand.
CAGAGTCACCGGGATGCCCTTGTACATCGCGAGCGAGAACATGAAGAACACGATCGCGGCCGACACCAGCAGCAGCTTGACGATGAACCAGACGATCGGGTCGACCTCCTGGCCGTACTTGACCCGGGCGGCCCGCGAGCGCACCTGGTTCAGCACCAGCAACACGATCGCAGCGGCGCCGACCAGCAGCGTGAAGATGTCGGGGGTACCTTCACCGAACACACCGGTGAGGAATCCGTTGCCGAGCGCGCGATACTCCTCGGGGAACGACCCGATGTTCGCGTTGCCGAGGACCACGAGCGCGAGCCCGCGGAAGATGAGCATGCCCGCGAGGGTCACGATGAAGGCCGGGATGCCGACGAACGCCACCCAGAATCCCTGCCAGGCTCCCACGACGGCACCGATCAGCAGCGACAATACGATCGCAAGCCACCACGGGAGCCCCCACTGCACGGCGAACACGCCCGAGAGGGCACCGATGAAGGCAGCCACCGACCCGACCGACAGGTCGATGTGACCGGCGATGATGACCATCACCATGCCGATCGCGAGGACCAGGATGTAGCCGTTCTGGACGATCAGGTTCGAGATGTTCTGCGGGCGCAGCAGGATGCCGTCGGTCGTGATGGTGAAGAACACCACCACCGCGATGAGGGCGATGAAGATACCGTTCTTGCCGAGGTCGCCGAGGATGTTGCTGAACCATCGGGTGAACTTGTTGTCGGGCGGGTTGACGAGCGCTCCGGCTGCCGTGGATTCGGTGTTCGGGATGTCGTTGGACATGGTGTCTGTTCTCCTGCGCGGCCCGTCAGCGGGCCTTTTCCATGGTCATGAGCTTGAGGACCGATTCGGGTGTCGCTTCTTCGACGGGCAGTTCGCCGGTGATGCGGCCCTCCGAGATCGCGTAGACGCGGTCGGAGATGCCGAGCAGTTCCGGCAGTTCGGACGAGATGACGATGATGCCCTTACCGGCAGCGGCGAGCTTGTTGATGATCGTGTAGATCTCGTACTTCGCTCCGACGTCGATCCCGCGGGTGGGCTCGTCGAGGATGGCGACCGACGGTTGGGCGAACATCCACTTCGCCAGCACCACCTTCTGCTGGTTGCCGCCCGAGAGCGTGC
>NZ_JASBSF010000015.1 GCF_030149085.1 Microbacterium sp.
GAATCGGAGACAGCAGTGGCCAACCTCAATGTCACATATGACGAAATGCGTCAGGCCGCGGGGCGCCTGCGCCAGGGCAAGGATGACATTCACAACACCCTCGGCGAGCTGAAGGCTCTCGTGGACAACCTCGTGAGCAGCGGGTACTCGACCGATCTGTCGAGCCCGGCGTTCCGCGACACCTACGACAGCTTCACCACCGGCACCAAGCAGGCGGTTGACGCTCTCGACGGACTCGCGCAGTACCTCGAAGTCGCTGCGCAGACGCTGGAGGAGACGGACTCTTCACTGGCCAACGCGATCAACAGCTGACAGCACCGCCCGACGACGTCTGACGGCGGGGTGGGGGCACTTCGCACCCCACCCCGCCGTCAGACCGTCCACTCGGGCAACAACCCGCAGTAGGTTCACGACACAATGACAATCGCCGATTCCGTCCCGACGCACCAGCGGATCGTACGATTCTCGCGCGTGCTGTGGGCGATCGGCATCCTCGCCATCACCGCCATCGTCACATCGACCACCTTCACGTACATGCTCGGCGACGCTATGCGCGTGAACACCTATGCATGGATGCAGACGGAACCGCGTGTGGCAGCAGAAACCGACGCGTCAATGTACGCAGGGAGCGGCGCGATGCTCGTCCCCCTGCCGGAGAGTCTGGTCTCCCGCAGTCCCCTCATCGTCACTGCGGACGAAGAGGTCGACTATCTGCGCTTCTACGTCACCGGACCATCGCCCGCGGCAGAACCCGGCGCGGCGCATGCCGCCGGCTTTGTGGACGCCTACCGACGAACCACCGTGCTGATGATGGCTCCCGACTCGCTGCTGTGGACCGCGGGCCAGGGGAACTGGACATTGACCTTCGACCAGCTTGATCCGATACGCGTCGACGGTTCGTACAGCGGCAGCGGTTCGCAGTTCCTCATGTATGAGGGACCCGCCGCGAGCGCGACGGCGACCTCGGACGGCGACGGGACCTTCAATATCGAGGTCTTCAGCGACGAGGGCTACGAGTGGGTCGTGAACGACAGCGACTCCGTGCAGACCCGGTTCTCGTGGGATCCGAACCCTCGCATCGTCATGTGGGTACGCACCGAGCACTCCTCGACTCCATGGACGATCGACTTCGACACACCAGGGGTCTCCAAGTAGGTCTCGTGACAGCAGTCCCTCCCCGTGTCCGCACGTACTCCGCCCTCCTCTGGATCATCGGCGCCGTGGTCATCGGTGTCATCGCAACGGCCACCGTCGTCTCCGCGCTCTCTGGCCCCCCGCGATGGCTCACGGACTTCCCCTGGGAGCAGGATTCTCCGGCCATCGCCACGCAGACCGGATCGACCTGGTCCGCGACGGGGAACGCGATGATCGTCCTCCCCGACGAGCTCACCACCGGCAGCGCCATCGAGGTGCGCCGCACCTCCGGGCAGGGTGAGCTCCTCTTTCTCGGGCAGAGCCCCTCCGCAGAGGCGGCACGCGACGAGCTCCCGCAGAGTCTCGGCATCCTGGATGCTGTGAACACCGACACCGCGACGTTCGCATCTCCCGGTACCGTGCTGTGGGTGCGCACCGACGGCCCGTGGACCCTCGTCATCGAGCCGCTGCAGGCCGAGACGGTCGACAGCGCCGTCTCGGGCACGGGAACCCGCTACCTGCGCTACGACGGACCATCGAACACGGCCGGGTTCCGCCACGAGGGCGATGGCACGATCACGGTCGAAGTACTCACCGCCGCCGAGCGTGAAGCGCCAGTCATCTCACTCGGCGTAATCGACCAGCAGCTGACCTGGTCCTCGTCACCGGAGGTCGTCTTCCATATCATCGCCGAACCCGGAGCCGTCTGGAGTCTCTCCGTCGATGAGGGGACCCCCTGATGACCATATTTGCCGCTGCCACTGCCGGCCCCGCGGCAGCGCGCATCCGTGGCTACAGCATGGCCCTCTGGGCGGTCGGCGTCCTTGCCATCGGCGCCATCATCGGCCTCACCGCTTTCTCGGTCGCGCTCGCCCCCGGCGGCGACTCGGTCTACGCGTGGGAGTCGGACAACCCGCTTGCGGCCACCACGACGGACGGGGGAACGACTTGGAGCGCCGAGGACTCCGCGTATATCGAGGTTCCGGCATCCCTCGGCGACGCTCCCCTCGTCATCACGCTGACGGCGGGCGGTCCGTATGCGACGGTGGGCCTCAGCGGACCGGGGGCGACGACGGCCGACGGCTACCCGCCGCTGGTCGCGGTGCTGACCATCGACAAGGACGGCGTTCCCGTGGCGAGCACGCCTGGCAGCCGGCTGTGGGTGACATCCGAGCTCTCCTCCGGCGCTGAGGGTCCCTGGACGGTCACGCTCACCCCGCTCCCGGTCACCGACCTCGACGACGGAGAAACAGCAGGCTCCGGCAACGTTGACCTGCGCTACAGCGGCTCCGCGACGACCGCGACGCTCACGCAGACCGGGACCGGACTACTGGCCGTCGAGGTCATCACCCCGACCACGGAGCCCGAGGTACTCACCGCGGTCGATACATCCACACTCACGGTGGCGTGGTCACCGGGTGAGAGCGTGGTCCTGCGCATACGATCGGAGAGCACCACGGCATCCTGGACCGTCGCGGTCGGCTCCGCTGCCGCCGGTGCCGGGGAGTAGGGGGAAGAGCATGGATGCCGCACGCATCGTTGTGACCGTCCGCGTCGACGGGACGATCGAGGCCGAGACGCACGGGGTGACCGGCGCCGCGTGCCTCGACTACATCGCCCGACTCGAGGACCTCATCGACGCCGGCACGGTCGCGTCGCGCTTCACCGAGGATTACCACGCCGCCTCGAGCAGCGCCTCCGTTCACACCGCGACGACCGACGAGGTGAGCGCGTGAGCGTCTCACTGCTGCTCGTCCCCGCGGTGATCGCCGCTGTCGCAGGCTCGACCGCGGCCGGCGCTGCCGGCGCGATCGGCACCCTCGCCTCGGGCTCTGCCGCGCAGAGCGACCGCTCTCTGATCGTCGCCACGCGCATGCGCGATCTGGGCCTGCTGAGCCAGGCCGTGGTCGACATCCACGGCACTGTCGCCGTCGCCGACGACGAGCACCTGTCGGCGATCGTCAGTGACCTGCGACTGGACATGACGCGCGGGGCGGACGGCATCTGGGCCGCGCACATCGACGCGGCCCGTACGGTCGATGTCGACGAAGCGAATGCCCTCATGCTCGCCCTGGACCGCGCCTATCTCGCGCGCGTGCAGCAGGCCGTTGCCGAACGCATCCGGCAGAACGCGGATGCCGCCGGGTTCCACGTGATCTCGGACACGGTCGAGGCGGACGCCAGCGTGCGCCTCGTTCTGCAGGTGACCACCTCAGTAGGGGGATCATGAGCGCCGGCTGGCGGCCCGCGGCGACCCGCATCAGCGCCGCCCCCTCGATCGGATGGCTGCTGCTCATGAGCCTCTGGCTGCTGCCGATCCTCGCCGGATTCGGGCGGCTCACCTGGCTCGGGTTCGCCGTGATCGGCGCCCTCACCGTACGCACGTCTTGGATCATCACCTCAGGCATCTATGCGCTGGCCGCTGCCGCGATCCCCTTCCTGCCATGGAGCGAGGCCGTCACGTGGGGCTACCCCGCCCTGTGGATCGTCGGCATCATCCACGCGCTCATTGTCAGCCCCTCATGGCTGAACGAGGCCTGGAGACGCAGGCAGAACGGGCTCCCCTGGTTCCGCCCCGCCCCGAGGACATCTCGTCCCTCGCCACCTATGTCGACGCAACCGCCTGGTCCCCGCGCGGTGGATGTCGGTGCGGACGTCTTCGGCGTCAGCACCGCCGACTACCTGGCGCCCACGCCCGCCCCCGCAATCGGGCCGGCAGCCGCCGCCACGGAGCCGCACTCGGGGCCGGCACCGGCGGTGGACGCGCAGCTCGATCCACAGACCGCCACGGTCGACCAGCTCGCCGCACTGCCCTTCATGGGGCAACCCCGCGCGGAGTACGTCGTCGCGCATCGCGCCGCGCACCCCGTGCGCACGCTCGATGAGCTGATCGCGCTCCTCGCCCTGCAGCCGCACGAGGCGGCCGCGATGCGCGGTTCGCTCACCTTCGCGTCGAAGCCCAGCGCGACCCGACAGCCGCCCGCTGCCGGGGGAAGGATCCTGGATGTCTGAACACCGCGCATTCCGCGACGAGCTCGCCCTGCTGCTGAAGGCCCGCTTCCCGCTGCTGTACATCGAGTCCTTCGAAGAGGGTCGGGTGCTCGCGGAGATCCGCGCGGTGGCCGCAGACCCGGAACGCATCCGCACGCCGCGACCGGTGTGGGTGTGGTCGGCGACCTCGGGCCTGGTCGGGCCGGACGGCTCCGCGGTCGCCGCATCCACTGATCCGGGTCGCGCCCTCGATCATGTGGCCGGCCACGATGACCCCGCAGTGTTCGTCTTCTGCGACCTGCACGCCTCGCTCGGCGCCGGTCAGCGTCCCGCAGACCCGGCCGTGGTGCGGCGCCTGCGCGAGACTGCTGCGCTGTTCCAGACCGGTTCCCTCGCCCGGACGCTGGTCATCGTCGCCCCGGAGCTGTGCATCCCCACCGACCTGAGCAAGGACGTGACGATCGTCGATTTCGCGCTGCCCACTTCCGAGGAGATCCGCGACACGCTCGAGGCGATGATCGCAGCGAACACCCAGAGCGGCCGCATCCGTGTTGACCTCGACGAGCAGGGTCGCGAGCGCCTCGTGAGTGCGGCCCGCGGACTGACGCTCCAAGAGGCCGAGAACGCGTTCGCCCGCGCCATCGTGCAGGACGGGAGCCTCAGCGCCGACGACGTGCGGATCGTCACCGATGAGAAGCGCCAGACCATCCGCAAGTCCGGGGTTCTCGAATACGTTTCGGCGGACCTCGACTTGGACGATGTCGGCGGCCTGCAGAATCTGAAGCGCTGGCTCACGAAGCGGAACAACTCATGGCTGGCCGAGGCTTCGGTATGGGGCCTGCCGGCCCCGCGAGGGGTGCTCATCACCGGTGTGCCTGGCTGTGGCAAGTCACTGACCGCGAAAGCCATCGCTGCCGCCTGGCAGCTTCCCCTGCTGCGGCTGGACGTGGGACGCGTCTTCTCGGGTTTGGTTGGTTCCAGCGAGCAGAACATGCGCACCGCCCTGCGCGCGGCAGAGGCGATCGCGCCCTGCGTGCTCTGGATCGATGAGATCGAGAAGGGGTTCTCCGGCGCGGGAGGCGGCAATGACTCCGGCACCTCGAGCCGCGTGTTCGGCTCATTCCTCAGTTGGATGCAGGACAAAACCGCGCCCGTCTTCGTCATCGCGACAGCCAACAACATCGATGCACTCCCACCGGAGTTCTTGCGCAAGGGTCGCTTCGACGAGATCTTCTTCGTCGATCTTCCCACCGACCCAGAGCGCCGCCAGATCTGGCAGGTGCACCTCGCAAAAGCCCTGAGCCGGCCCGCCGTAGCGGGGGCCATCACCCTCGACGAGCCCACCCTCGCTTCCCTCGCCGATGCGAGTGAGGGATATTCGGGAGCCGAGATCGAACAGGCCGTCGTCGCTGCGCTCTTCGACGCCTACGGCGAGCAGCGACCCCTCATCGCGCCCGATCTTCTCCGTGCGGTGGCGACCATGGTTCCCCTCAGCATCACGATGGCACCCCAGATCGCGGGCATCCGTTCGTGGGCGAGCGTTCGCGCCGTTGCCGCGACAGCGTCCGAAGACAGGGCAGGCTACGCACCGTCGAGTTCGGATGCCGAGGCAGACGCCACATCCGGAGAAGCCCGTGGGGGTCGACTCGTTGACTTCTGACGTCGTGCGGGTGGCGCGCATCGTGCCGCGCACGATCGTGGAGGGCCCCGGCGAGCGCTTTGCGATCTGGGTGCAGGGTTGCTCGATCCGGTGCCCAGGATGCTTCAATCCCCAGTTCTGGGGTGCCCGCGGGGGAACCGAGCAGACCGTGCACGATCTGCTCGACGCGGTACCCGTGGATGTCGAGGGCGTGACGCTGCTCGGTGGAGAGCCGTTCGAGCAGCCAGGCGCCCTGGGCGTCTTCGCCGAGCAGGTTCGCGCCCGCGGCCAGAGCGTCATGACCTTCAGCGGCTATACCGTGGCCCAGTTGCAGTCCCGCGCCCAGACCGACGCGGCTGTGGCGCGGCTGCTTGCAGCGACAGACCTCCTCGTGGACGGCCCCTTCGACCGGAACCAGATCGACCGAGAACGACCGTGGGTGGGTTCGCGTAACCAAGGATTCCACGCGTTGTCGTCTCGCTACGACGCTCTGGTGAACCGCTGGCACGAGTCTCCCGATCTACTCGAGGTTCGCGTCCAGCCCAACGGCCAGGTCGAGATCAACGGGTGGGCTGAGACCCGCGACATTGAGGATCTACTTCACGGCCTGCGGCTGAACGGCCGGATTGGCACGCCGACCGGCAGGACCGCTAATGTCCTGTCCTAAGAGCGGAGTGCCGCTGCACCGCTCTTCATCACCCGGGGGGACAAGATGACCGGCGCTCCACCTGCGGTACTCGTCGCGTTCGACACGGCCAGTACGCCCGATCGAATATCGGGAGCCGCGCACATCAGCGCCAGTCGCGTCACAAGCCGGCGCTGGGCGCTCCTTCCGAGCCCGTCCACGCCAAACCACACGCGGTTCGCCGTGTCGCTCAACGGGCACACAATCGGTGAAATCGGCGTCCGGTGCCGAGTTGCCGGCGCACGGTGGTCGGCGCTGGTGGAGGTGTCCGGCGACATGTCCGACCCCGAGGTCAGCTCGGGAGTAGGCGCATTCGCGGCGGCATTCGCTGACGTCGTGCGTGCCACCGATCCATCCCTGCGTCAGATCGCCGGACCACCCAGCAGTACCCATCCTCTACCCCCGCCCCCGCCACCCCTGCCGGGGCCTCCTGCGACCGCTGCGCCTGCACAGCGACTGCCCCCGTTCCCGCCGCCGCCTCCTCCGCCGCCTCCCCCTCCCCAACCGAATGTCGCGCAGGCCTTCGCAGCGATACCGGCGCCACCGCCGCCACCGGCGCCGGCCGCGCCACTCCCACAGCATCAGGTAGCTCCGGCGTTCGCTCCGCCGCCAGCTGCGATACCGACGCCGCGACCAGCGGCGTGGGCGCCCTCGCCTCCTCCTCCCACTTCTCGTGACTCCGCCGAAGCCGAAGCCGAAGCCGAAGCCGAAGCCGAAGCCGAAGCAACGGTGCTCACACCACGCTCGCGGGCCGCTCGCGCTCCGTCCTGGACGCTGACGCTTCCCGATGGCACGACATTCGCCGTCACCGGCGCAACGGTCATCGGACGACGCCCCACGCCCCCGGCTCTGCACGCCGATGCGGCCACGCTCGCGCTCCCAGACCCGCAGAAGATGCTGTCCAAGACACACGCACTCATCGAGGTCGAAGCGGATGCGATCTGGGTCACCGACCTCGACTCCACGAACGGCACCGACATCATTTCCGGCGACGGCACCGCGATCACCATCGCGCCACGTGAGCGATGCCGCGTGCTGTCCGGCCAGACCGTGTCGTTCGGGGAGCTGCCTGTTCGGGTCGACAGGCCGTGAAGCCGTGCGCCCTGGATGACGGGGAGAAGTCCCCATCGCGTACCCCGAGACCTGGCTGGAATGATCACCCTGACACATCCCTACGAGGATCGGAGCCCCGGTGACCGACGTATATCGCGAGATCCAGGACCCTGCCACGACGCCCGAGCGGCTTGCAGAGATCGTCGCTACTCACCCAGAGCTGGCGCCCTGGGTACTCCAACACCCAAACTGCTATGACGCACTGCGGGAGTGGATCGCCGCCTATGCGACGCCCCCAGCCGGGCCTGCCACGGCAGCTGGCGACGTCTTCTCCACGACGGCGTCCAGCGACCCGTTCGCGCGAGCCATCGAGCCTCCCCTTTTGTCGCGCCCCGCAACACCGTTCGGGTCTGCGTCCGGCACGCAACCGGCGCGGTCTCGCGGACCCTTCTTCCGCCGCCGCGGCATCCTTATCGGAGGATCCATCGGGATCGCTGCAATCATGCTCGTCGGAATCGGTGGTGCTTGGTGGGCGATCTCGGGACTGACCCGGGGTGCGTCGAGCCCTGAAGGAGCCGTTGCCCGCCTGCTCTCGGGCGTTGAAAACGTCGACCCGCTCTCGGTCGCCACATCCCTCGCGCCAAGCGAGTTCGGCGGGTTTGTCGAACCACTCCAGCGTCTGGCCTCCGCGGCCCCCGGCGAGGATGGCGGAGCTGACATGGCACAGTTGCTGGCTGATGTGCGTGCGTCTGCGGAGCTGAGCTCCACAGCGATGGCATACGAGACTGAGCAACTCGCGGACGGGGTCGTGCGCGTCTCGTGGACGGACGGTGAGATGCGCCTGTCCGGTGATGAGAGGGAGCTCGCGCGATCGGTGACAGCCCTCTACGAGCCTCTGCTTCGAGCGCAACAGTCCGCGATCTACGGCTACTCGGACGCCGAGATTGACGAAGCGATCGACGCCATGGTCGATGGCTGGTCATCGAACGTCGACCTGGATCAGAGCTGGGATGCGCGCGACGCTGCGGATTGGTACGGAGCGGGGCCGATCTCACTCGTCGCCGTCGATGAGGGCAACGGCTGGTACATCAGCCCACTGCTCAGCTTCTATGATCTGCAGTGGCGGCAGTCCGAGGAACAGGGCTACGTCGATTCCCGCGATCTGGGGGACGCGATCATCGAGGCCGAGGTGTTCGAGACTCCTGAGGTTGCGGCCGAGGAGCTTACCGCCGCGCTGGAATCCGGACGCATCGAACGGGTCGCGGCGACGTTGCCCCTGGCTGAGCGGCGCGTTCTGTCCCTGTACGGCGACGTCGTCAACCTTGATTACGTCGTCAACGAATACTCCCCGAGCGTCGAGACAGCTGATTTCTCGGCGACGACGAGCGGTGACCGCGCCCGATTGAGCATCGAAGAGCTCCTCGTCGACTTCACCGAGTGGTCCAACGGATACGAACTCCACGATCGGTATGACATCGGGGACATCTGTGCGAACTGGAGCGATGAATACGTCGATTCCAGCTATTCGTCCTGGTGGGACGAATACACATACTGGACCGACCAGCGCACGGGGAGCTTCTGCCTCGATGACCCCGCATGGACCGACAGACTCGGCGCGGGCGATGTCGATCTCATCGCCGTGCGCGAGGGCGGTGGGTGGCTCGTCAGCCCCATCGCGACGATCGCCGACGCAGCCTCCATCGCGGTCGATAGCTTCATTCCGTACTACGAGTCCGGCGCTCTCGACGAACTCTTCCGCTGACGCATCCTGGAAAGACGCACACCAGATGACCTACCCTGCACCCGAGCAGCCCTCCTCTGCCGCCGCGTATCAGGGGCAGTACGTCCCCTATCCCGCCGCACCGGTCACACGAGGACCATCGCCTCTTTCGTCGATCCCAGTCTCGGACTGGGTGCGCGATGCAGCAGCCGTCGCCCTCTTGCTCGTCTCCCTCGCGCTGCCCTGGTCTCTCTCGTTCTCAACCGACGGGCTCCTGGGTGACTCGTTCACCTCGACAGCGGCGACGAGGGTCGATGTGCTGCTGATCACGATCCTTTCGGTCCTGTCGGTCGCCGTCACCGTCCTCGCGCGAGCCGGTGCACTCGGGACAGGGCTCACCCCGGGCCGAACCGCCGCCCTCCGTGCTGCACTGAACGCGCCGTACGCCATCCTCGTGGTCGTCTATATGGTTCTTGACGCCGTTGGCGCCGGAGAGGTTGCCGAATACCTCGGCGTCGGTTCCGGACTCGGCGCGGCTGTCACAGTCGGCTTGGCCGGGGCACTCTTCGCTGCGACACCGCGGCTGCACGAGATCCGCGATCCGCTCAGCGGCGGGCGCCTCGCGCGCGGCGGCGTCGTAGGCACATTCGCCGTCCTGGCTGTCATGGCACTCACGATGCTCGTAGGGTTCATCCTGCTCCTGCTCGCGATGCCGTGGCAGGCGATTTCGGGCTGGGACGCCGCTGCCGCGATCGTCGTCCTCATGCTCCAGGATGTCGCGCTCGCGCTTCCCGCAGTCCTCGTCCTTCGACGCTCCCCGACTGCACCTCGAATCGCGGGGTCGGTCGGAATCGCGGTTGTCGCCGGGATCATGATTTCGGCGCTGACTGGCTTCGAGCTCGGCGGTACTTTCAGCTCACTGCACGGCGGCGGGTACATCCTCGTGTGGTTCGGCGTCTACGCTGCGTTGCTGACGAGCCCCGCACTGCTCGCGTCGATGTCCGCGCTCCCGCCCCTGAACACCTGGTTCCTCACGGCGAGGCGGGCGCTCGTCACGCTCACCACCGTCTCGACGATTCTGGCTGTGTTCGCGGTGATCGCGCTCGTGACCGATCCGTCGAGCGCGATCGGCTTCTCGGTGGGCATCCTTCTCTCTCAGGTGCTTGCCGCAGGCGTCGCGCTTGTCGCGCGGATTCAGCTTGTCGGCGCACCTCAGACGTCGCGCACGATCGTTCTGTCTCTCATGGCGGGAGCTGCTGTCGGAGAGATCGTCGCGCTCATTCTGAGCGCGACCTCCCCCCGCTACAGTGGCCTCGCCCTCGAGCCGGTGCTTTATCTCGCTCTGCTGGGACTGCCCGCGGTGGTCACCTACGCCCTGGTGGCGCCGCGAGAGGTTCGAGAGTATTTCGGTACGTTTGCCCCGCCTGCCGCACCGACGGCGTACCAGTACGACGCCGACCAATACCGTGTCGCTGCGCCGACTGCTCCTGCTCCGCCAGCGACAGATGCAGCCGCTCCCGCCAGCTCCGCGGATTACGCTGCGCGCGCCGCTGACCCGCTGACACCTGCAGAAGAGCTCTACCAGTACACGTCGGACCCGTCACTCTGGCCGTCGCTGGCCGCCAACCCCGCTCTCTACCCAGAGCTCGTGACCTGGCTTGCCAGCACCGGCGATCCCCACGTCCTTGCCGTCCTGCGGTCCCGCGGCGCGATCTAGGCTTCTCGCGCCGAGCCGCCGCCGGCGTAACCGCCGCCCGTAGCGGTTACGATCGAAGGCTATGCCCGCGCCAGAACCCGTCATCCTCTACCCGCCGGAGCTGCCCGTCAGCGCCGCCCGGGATGAGATCGCGCGCGCCATCGAAGACCACCAGGTCGTGATCGTGGCGGGGGCGACAGGCTCGGGCAAGACGACCCAGCTTCCAAAGATCTGCTTGGAGCTCGGTCGCGGTCGTATCGCTCACACGCAGCCGCGGCGGATCGCGGCGCGCTCAATCGCCGAGCGCATAGCCAGCGAACTCCAGGTGCCCCTCGGCGGCGCGGTCGGCTATCGAGTGCGGTTCACGGATGCCGTGAGCGAAGACACGCGGGTCACGCTGATGACCGACGGCATCCTGCTCAACGAGATCCACCGTGACCGCCTGCTGCGACGCTACGACACGATCATCATCGACGAGGCGCACGAGCGGTCGCTGAACATCGACTTCTTGCTCGGGTACCTCCGCCGCATTCTGCCGAAGCGCCCCGACCTGAAGGTCATCGTGACCTCAGCGACGATCGATCCCGAGAGCTTCGCGCGGCACTTCTCACCGCGGCCGGAGGATCCCGAGGCGGCTGCCCCGATCGTGGAGGTGTCGGGTCGCACCTATCCGGTCGAGATCCGTTATCGCCCCCACGACGAGAACGCCGACGACGACATCGACGGTCTGGTGGCGGCGCTGCGAGAACTCGACCGCGAGGAGCGCGGCGATGTGTTGGTGTTTCTTCCGGGCGAGTCCGAGATCCGGGACGCGATGGATGCCGTTCGCGGCATGTATGCGCAGGATGCCGCGCCGACCGAGGTCCTTCCCCTCTATGGACGCCTGAGCGCTGCCGAACAGCACCGGGTGTTCGAGCCGTCGACCCGCGCTGGAGTGCGCCGCCGCGTCATCCTTGCCACGAATGTCGCCGAAACGAGCCTGACCGTTCCCGGCATCCGGTACGTGATCGACACCGGCACGGCGCGCATCTCGCGGTACTCGGTGCGATCCAAGATCCAGCGCCTGCCGATCGAGGCGATCTCGCAGGCCTCGGCGCAGCAGCGCTCGGGCCGCGCGGGGCGCACGGCGCCGGGTATCACCATTCGGCTCTACGCCGAGGACGACTTCACCTCTCGCCCTGAATTCACCGAACCCGAGGTGCTGCGCACCAATCTCGCCGCCGTCGTGCTGCAGATGATGGCACTCGGGATGGGGGATGTCACGGCCTTCCCGTTCCTCACTCCTCCGGACTCTCGCGGGGTCAAGGCGGCGATGGATCTGCTGCTCGAACTCCGCGCAGTCTCGGGTGGCAGGCTCACGAAGATCGGCCGGGAGCTTGCCCGGCTCCCCATCGATCCGCGGTTGGCGCGAATGCTCATCGAAGCGCGAGAGCGGGATGTGCTGCCGAGCGTCCTGGCGATCGTGGCCGGACTGTCCATTCAGGATGTTCGCGAGCGTCCCGAGGAGCAGCGCGAGCAGGCCGACCGTCTCCATGCGCGGTTCACCGACCCGACGAGCGACTTCCTCTCGCTCCTGGGTCTGTGGAACTACCTCCAAGAGAAGCAGGCAGAGCTCGGCTCGAGCGCGTTTCGACGGATGTGCCGGGCCGAGTTCCTGAACTACGTGCGCGTGCGCGAGTGGGTCGATGTGCACCGGCAACTCGCCGATCTCCTGGGCGCACGGCGCGCGAAGACGAGGGTCGACGCCGATCCGGATGCCGTCCATCGCGCGATCCTGTCAGGGCTGCTCTCGCAGATCGGCATCCGCGATGACCGAACGACGACGGCCGCGGCCAAAGGCGGAGCTTCTGGGAAGCCTCGCCGGCCGACCGCCGAGTACCGCGGAGCCCGGGGTGCGCGCTTCGCGATCTTCCCGGGCTCGGGGCTTCGCAAGAAGAGCCCGGATGCCGTCATGGCCGCCGAACTCGTCGAGACCTCGCGCCTTTTCGCCCGCACCGTCGCAGCGATCGACCCCGCCTGGGCCGAGGAACTCGCCGGCGACCTCGCCCACCGCCAGCTGGGCGAGCCGCACTGGTCACGCTCGGCTGGCGCGGCATCCGCGTACGAGAAGGTCACCCTGTTCGGGGTGGAGATCATCCCCAAGCGGCGCGTGCAACTTGCCCGGTTCGACAGGCCGCTCGCCCGCGAACTCTTCATCCGCCACGCGCTCGTCCAGGGCGAGTGGGATGCCGCGAACCTCGACAAACGCCTCACCGCTTTTGACCGACGCAACGCGGATCTGAGACGACGTCTGGAAAAGCTCGAGGAGCGCGAGCGTCGTCGCGACATCCTGGCCGGTGACGAGGCGGTGTTCGCGTTCTACAACGCACGGATCCCGCGCGATGTCTTCGATGTCCGCTCGTTCGAGTCGTGGTGGCGTGAGACCTCGAACCGCACGCCGCGCCTGCTCGACATGGGCGAATCCGACCTCGCCGAAGGCGCTGCGACAGCGCGCAGCGACGAGTACCCCTCCCGGTGGACGCAGTGCGACCAGGTACTCTCGCTCAGTTACCGCTTCGAACCGGGTGCCCCCGACGACGGTGTCAATGCCGTGGTGCCGGTGGCCCTCCTCGCGGGGCTGCGGGACACCGGATTCGACTGGCAGGTGCCGGGACTACGGGATGACCTGATCGCCGCGCTCATCCGGGCGCTGCCAAAGACCATTCGCCGGCACGTCGTGCCGGCTGCCGACTGGGCTGCGCGGTTCTCGGCAGATCTTGCCGGCGAAGGCCCAGAGGATCACGGCGGACTCCCGCCGACGACCCTGCGGGCAGCCCTCGCGGCGCGGATCCAGCGCGTGGCCCACCAGCCCGTCACGGCAGACGATTTCGACCTCGAGCGCGTCCCCGCCCACCTCGGGATCTCGTTCCGGGTCGTCGACCACCGAGGACGCACGTTGGGCTCTGGACGCGACCTCACGCGGTTGCAGCAGGAGCTCGCCGGGGCCGCTCGTGGCGCCGTGGCATCCTCACTCTCCGCCCCGAAACGCCCGCCCGCACCCGCCCAGCGTGTATCGAAGCCGGATGCCGACACCGCGGTATTCACGGAAGTCTCGGGGCTCACCGACTGGACGATCTCCGAGCTTCCGTCCGTCGTCGACACGCGCGTTGCCGGCGGCGTGGTGCGCGGCTATCCGGCCCTCGTCGACGAGGGAGAGAGCGTCGCGCTGCGGATCGACGCCACTCCGGAGGCCGCCGCGCGAGCCACCCATGCGGGTCTTCGTCGCCTGCTGCTGCTGGCGGTCCCCTCCCCCGCCGCGTACGTGCTCGACCACCTCACCGCCGCAGAGAAGCTCGCGCTCGCGGCATCCCCGTACTCGTCGGCGCGCTCCCTTGTCGAGGACTGCCGGGTCGCCGTGGCAGACGCGGTCCTCGCGCGCTTTCCCGACCCGATCCGCACCCGCGCCCAGTTCGAGGCAGCGCGGGATGCGTTCTCGGCCGACGTGACTGACGCGCTGTTCTCGGCAGTTTCGCTGACTGCCCGCATCCTGACCGCGGCGCGCGACGTCGAGCGGGGCCTGCGAAACCTCAACGCCATGACGCTGCTGGCAGCGCTCACCGACGTTCGCGGACAGCTGTCGGGACTTGTCTATCCCGGGTTCGTCTCGGCGGTAGGACTGGAGCGCCTCGCACACTATCCGAGGTATCTCGCGGCCCTGCTCACCCGCACCGCCGCGCTCGCCGACAACCCCGGTCGTGATCGCCAGCGCCTGACCGAGTACGAGCGTGCCGCGGCGATCTATCGGGACTCCGGCGGCACGATTCCCCTGGCCGCAGACGCGTCACCGAACCTCGTGCACGGACGCTGGCTGCTCGAGGAGTACCGCGTAAGCCTGTTCGCGCAGAGCCTCGGAACTGCCGAGCCGGTGTCGCTGCAGCGGTTGACGAAGGCCCTCTCCGGCTCCTGATCGCTGGCAGCCCGCCGGTCCGTCATACAGCGACACACAGCGAAGGGGCCAGCGGCTACGCGTGCCACCATGAGAATGTGAGCACTCCTGCGCCTGACCCCACCGCGTCCTTCGCGACCGCCCAGGTTCAGGCCGGCTATGTGCCGGGTACCGCGCAGAACACGGCGGTCGTGCCGATCTACCAGTCCAACGGGTACGAGTTCCCCTCCCTGGCGCAGGCGCGCGACGTCTTTGCGCTTCGCAGTCTCGGGAACGTCTACAGCCGCAACGCGAACCCCACCCAGGCGGTGTTCGAGCAGCGCATCGCTGCCCTTGAGGGTGGGCGAGCAGCAGTCGCGGTGTCGTCCGGCCAGGCGGCTGCGGCCGCGGCGATCCTCGCGCTGGCCTCAGCCGGCGACCACGTGGTAGCTGCCCGCCAGCTCTATGGCGGCACGGTCGATCTGCTCTCGGACTCGCTCGGGAGCCTCGGGATCGAGGTCACCTACGTCGATCAGGACGACACTGACGCGTGGCGCGATGCGGTGCGCCCGAGCACGCGGGCGTTCTTCGCCGAGACGATCACCAATCCCCTGGCGACCGTGCTCGACATCCGTGCCATCGCCGATGTCGCCCACGCCGCGGGCGTGCCGCTCGTCGTCGACAACACTGTCGCCTCTCCGTACCTCGTGCGTCCCGGTGAGCACGGAGCCGACATCGTCATCCATTCCGCCACGAAGTACATCGGCGGGCACGGCGTTGCCCTCGGTGGCGTGGTGGTCGATATCGGATCGTTCGATTTCGGTGCCGATCCCGAGCGGTGGCCCCAGTTCACGACGCCGTATCCCCGGTTCGGCGACCTCGTGCTGTGGGACCGTTTCGGCGAGCAGGGCCTTGCCCTTGTCGTCTACATCAAGACCCGGTTCGTGCACGATTTCGGAACTACCCTGCCCGCGTGGTCCTCGTTCCAGCTCCTGCAAGGGCTCGAGACTCTCGACCTGCGGATGCAGCGTCATTCCGCGAGCGCGCTCGCTGTCGCCCGGTTCCTCGAGCAGCATCCTGCCGTCGAGAAGGTGTGGCATCCGGGCCTCGCGTCGAGCCCGTGGCACGCGACGGCACAGCACTACTTGCCGCGCGGAGCGTCATCGGTGTTCTCGTTCGATCTCGCCAGCACCGGCGACGTGGATGCCGATGACCGCCGCGTCGAGCAGGTCATCGACGCTCTGCGCGTCATCCGGCTCGTGGCGAATATCGGGGATGCCCGCAGCATGGTGAACCACCCGGCATCCATGACCCATCTTCACCTCACCGCTGACCAGCTGCGCGAGGCCGGCATCTCGCCGCGGACGATCCGCCTCTCGATCGGGCTCGAGGACGAGGCAGATCTCATCGCAGACCTGGCGCAAGCGCTGGCCTAGCTGAACGGGGCTACGACGCTTCGATGAGCGCGCGGTAGAAGCCGATTCCGCGGAGCCACACCTCGACGCGGATCCGCTCGTTGTGCGAGTGCAACGCATCACGCTCGGAGCGGGTCAGGTGGAACGGCGTGAACCGGTAGACGTGGTCGCTGATCGCCGTGAACCAGCGGCTGTCGCTGGCTCCCAGCTGCACGTAGGGCGTCGGGACGATGTCGCCGCCGAGTGTCGAGACGACCGCGCCGGCGATCCGCCGCCACGGCTCTCCTCGCCAAGGCGAGACCGGTGACGGGTTGGATGCGTGACGGATCTCGAGCTCGACCTTCTCGTCAGCCACCGCCCGACGAACGTGCGCCGTCGCGCTGTCGATGGTGTCGCCGGTGAGCAGGCGGATGTTGACCGAGGCCTTCGCCGTCGTTGCCAGGACGTTTTCGCCGGGTGCGCCGCTGAGTTCGGTGACGACCGCGGTGGTGCGCACCATCGCGTTGGTCTCGGGTCCGCCGAGCGTGAACGCGCCGGCGAGCAGCGGACCGGTGATCTCACCGCGCCGGAAGAGGGTCCGCAGCGGCTCGGGAGCGTGGGGCGAGAGGGTTGCGAGCATCGCGCGCACGGGAGGTGCGAGCCGCGTCGGGAACGGCTTGCGCCGCAGCCGGTCGATAGCTCGCGCCAGCCGGGCGGTGGCGGGCATCGCGGGCGGCGTGGATGCGTGGCCGCCCTGTTCGCGGACGGTCATAACGAGCGTCATCACGCCGCGTTCTGCGACACCGACCATCGCGGTGGGCACGTCGACGCCGGGGATGATGCCCTCGACGACGGCGCCGCCCTCATCGAGCACGAGTCCCGGATGGATGCCGCGCTCCTCCAGGTGCGCGACGATTCCCCGCGCCCCGTCTCCCGCCGTCTCTTCGTTGTGACCGAACGACAGGTAGATGTCGCGTGCCGGCGTGAAGCCTTCGGCGACGAGGGTCTCGACGGCTTCGAAGATCGCGACAAGCGATCCTTTGTCGTCGATCGCGCCGCGGGCGTGGAGTTCGGCATCCTCGCCCTCACCCACGATCTCGGCGCCGAACGGCGGATGCTGCCACTCCGCCTCGACCACGGGCACGACATCCATGTGGGCCATGAGCACGAGCGGATCTTCGGATGAGGCGCCCGGCCACCGGTACAGCAGTGAGTGGCGGGCGATCACGTCGCGCTCGAGGCGCTCATGGGTCTTCGGGTACAGGCGCTCCAGGGCGCTGTGGAACTCGTCGAACACCGACGCATCCATCCGCGACTCGTCGGCGTACGACACGGTAGGGATGGATAGGAGTTCTCGGAAGCGATCCAATGGAGTGCTCATGATTCGAGGCTACTCGCGGCACTGCGCGGGCGGACTACGCTCGACCCATGACTGGACTGCGATGGGGAATCCTGGCGACCGGCGGTATCGCACACGCCTTTACGAGCGACCTGCGGACGGCCGGGCTGACGGTGTCGGCGGTGGGGTCTCGGCGCCCGGATGCCTCGCGGGCGTTCGCTGACCAGTTCGCGATTCCGCACGCGCACGGATCGTACGAGGAGCTCGTCGCCGATCCCGACGTCGACATCGTCTACATCGCAACGCCGCATCCGATGCACGCCGACAATGCTGTGCTCGCGCTCGAAGCGGGCAAGCACGTACTGATCGAGAAGCCGTTCACGTTGACCGGCCCCGAGGCCGAGCGTGTGCGCGAGGTCGCACGCGCCCAGGGGCTGCTCGCGATGGAGGCGATGTGGACGCGGTACCTCCCGCACATGGTGAGGATTCGCGAGATCATCGCCGCAGGAACGCTGGGCGAGATCCGCACCGTTTTCGCCGACCACACCCAGCGGATCTCATCCGACCCGAGCCACCGCCTGAACGCGCTGGAACTCGGCGGCGGGTCGCTTCTTGACCTCGGAATCTATCCGGTCTCGTTCGCCTGCGATGTGCTCGGGAAGCCGGAGACGGTGACCGCTCGCGGCCGCCTCGGTGACACGGGCGCGGATGCCGAGGTAGCGACGATCTTCACTCACGCCGGCGGCGCGGTCTCAACCTCGATCTCGACCTCGCGCGCTGTCGGACCCAATACCGCTCATGTGCTGGGCACTGACGCGCGGATCGACATCGACCGCGTCTGGTACACGCCCACGTCGTTCCGCGTCGTTGCACCCGACGGAGAGGTTCTCGAGGAGTATCGGAGCGATGTGCAGGGCCGGGGGATGCAGTACCAGGCGCTCGCCGCGGAACGGCTGCTCGCCGAGGGTAAGACCGACAGCGACCTGCTTCCGCTGGACGAATCGGTTGCCATCATGCACGTCCTCGACGAACTGCGCGCTCAGCTGGGCGTGCGCTACCCCGGCGAGTAAGCCCGCTCAGGTCTCGACTCAGGCGGGTCCGCTCAGGAGGGTCTGCTCAGGCGGCAACCGAGTCCACCCGGAAGACGGGAAGTCGGCGCTCCGGTGCAACTGTGTACTGGCGACCGCTCGGCGAGATCCACAGCAGCGACCCGTCTCCGGTCTGGATGACGCGCCACCCGCCATGGTGCTTGATCGTATGGTGCCCCTGACAGAGCGGGGCGGTATTCACAACTGAGGTCTCACCGCCGTCTTCCCACGCGAGGGAGTGGTCGATCTGACATCGGGAGGCGGGAACCCCACACCCCGGCGCCATGCATCTCTCAGCGCGCCACTTCGTCAGCGCCACCATGTCTGGCGGTGGTCGGTACCGGGTTCTACCGACCGACAGGACGACCCCCGTTTCCGGATGTGTCAGTACCCGGATCCATGACGTCGCGGTTCCCGCAAGCTCTCGTGCTCTCTCGATCGGGATGGGACCAACGCCTTCCACGATCGCGGGCTCATGAGGACCGTCGCCATCCGCACCGAGGAGGGCGAGCGCGGGTACCGTCACGACAACCGTGGGGCGGATGCCCCGCACGTCCTTCGGGTGAGCCGGGACAATGCCGTCGAGCAGGAGATCGCACAGGATGTCGGCACGGATCTCGTCGAGCGTGCGGTCATCGGGCTGAGAGCCGCCTTCGCCACCGACCTGCGCCGCGAGCAATGCCTTGCCCTTCGCCGTCATTCGTCCGTGAATCGCGTGAGCTTCGACCGACGGCAGCAGCGCGTGCAGCCACGACATCCCGTCGGCCTCCGGCTCGACGAAGATCCGCCGACGCCGGACGGCGTGCTCGTGACGCGCCGACAGCGTGGGCGCCAGTTCCTTATCGATGAGGCGTCGAAGTGCCCGGCGGAACGGACCGATCGCGAGGGTTTCTGCGAGGTCTCGCACCTTCTCGACAAGCCGCGCTGCAACCTCAGGTTCGAGGGGCGCAAGTTCATCCACGATGATCGTCGCGTGCCGCTCGGTCATGCCCGCGTGGGCGAGCGAATTCCACACCGTCGGATACCGGTGCACGAGCGCCTCAGCACGGTACATCAGCATCCCGGCCTGGTTCTCGGTGATCCGGAGGGCTGCGGCGAGCTCAAGCCGCACCGAGCGCTCGATCAACTCCCGCGCTCCTCCGCCGTAGCGCGTGACGTCATCGAGCGCCTCGAGCCGGAGCTGGTCGATGCGAGCGAGCCGCTGCGCCGCGAACACTGCCTCCATCGTCGCGACCTCAAGCACGAGTTCCACAGCGTCGGGCTGCGCCGGCACCCATCCGACTACCTCGTCGTGCTCGCAGTACTCACCGTCGTAGACGAAGTCCTCGTCGGGGTCTGCGGTGCGCGGTGAGGTCCAGGACGCGGCATCCGTCCCACGGGCTTTCCCGCCCGGGTCGGTGATGCCGAAATCATCCATACCCCGACACTACGAGGGGGTTCCGACATCGCTTCTCTGCGGTGCCCGGTGCCAGGCCGGATGCCGTCAGCGGCGCGTCGACCACCAGGCCCACGCGACGAGCACGGGCTGGAAGAACAGTCGAACGAGGCGCTTCCTATCGGTATCGAGGCCGAAGCCATCGCGCTTCTCGACGTACTGCGAGATGTTGCCGGGGAAGATCGCGATGAAGAATGCCGCCAGGATCGCGCCGACGCGGCGCCGCTCCTTGGGCAGCGCGACAAGCGCCGTGCCGAGCATGATCTCGACAACTCCGGATGCCACCACAATCGCATCCTCGTCGAGCGGTGAGAGCTCGGCAGCCCAGGGAGGCACCTGCGCCTGAAACTCCTTGCGGGCCACCGTGAGATGCGTCACCCCCGCGAGCACCATCGCCCCGGCCAGCATCCACCTCAGTACTGTTCGCATGCGCCCAGCCAAACCTCCCGAACCGGCAAAGTCAACGTCGTCGACGGACGCTCCGCCGAGGCCGGCGCGGGTCGTTACCGCTGGGGAGACAGGGCGACGGCGAGCGCCCAGACCACCAGCAGCGGCTGCAGCAAGAGCCGCACAAAGCGGCGGGTATCCGTGTCGAGCAGCGGCGCAGACCGACCCGTCTGCCACTGGTGCACGTTGCCCGGGAACACCGCGATGAAGAACGCTGCGACGGCTGCGCCGAGTCGCGTGCGCTCGCGCGGCAGCGCAACCAGGCCCGCGCCGAGCATGATCTCGACGGCGCCGGAGCCGACGACGACCGCATCCTTGTCGGTATGCAGCATCCGTGTCGCCCAGTCCGGCACCACGATGCGGTAGCCTCGTCTCCCCCACGTCAGATGTGAGACCCCCGCCGCTACCAGGAGGGCGGCGAGGAGCCAGCGAAGCACCCTCATGCCGTGCGGCGGCCCGCAGCCGGGTGAACCTCGACGGGTTCCTCGTGCAGGCCACGCAGGGCCTGCGACAACTCTGGCGCACCCTTCGACAGTTCACGGTCGAGAGCACGCAGCCGCTTTTCGGCTTCGGTCAGGGCCCAGTCGCCCTTCTCTGTGACGCGCAGCTCGGACGCCGAACCGGCGTGAGCTGTCGAATCGTGCACGAATCCTTCGTCGACGAGGGTGCGCACAGCGGTGTGTGCGGTCTGCACGGTGATCTGCGATCGCCGCGCGAGCTCGCTGAATGAGATGCCCGGCATCCCGTAGATGTGGCCGAGCAGGGCATACTTGCGCGTGGTCAGTCCCAGATCCTTCAGAACCGCCCCGAGCTGCGCCTCCCAGATGCTCGACATCGTCAGCAGCGCGATGACCGGGCTGAACCGTCGTTGCTGAGCTGCCACGGGATCTCCTTTTGCGGGACGCCAGATCCTTCATCGTAGCCCGCGCCCTCCCGAACTCACCGGACAGACCGTCGTGGATAAAGAAGTCAGCGGCAATGACCGGGAAAAAGGTCCCTACGCGATCTCGCGTAGGTCATGTCATCATCGGGAAATGGACACCTCGCTGTACGAAATCCGAAAGGACCTCAGCCGGGCCCTCGCGGAGCTTCACGAGGCCCAGCAGAGCTACCCCGACGACCCCACCCTCCACGCGATCGACAGTCTCCAGTCAGCCGTAGAGCGCCTCACCGGTGTGCTCGAAGAGATTCACTCTTTCTTCTCGCTGCCCGTCCCGACCTCGACCGGCCCACACCCGGTCTCGGCAGGCTCCGGCCACCGGCACCACCGGTAGCGCTCACGAGCCGGTGACGACGACTCAGG
>NZ_JASBSF010000029.1 GCF_030149085.1 Microbacterium sp.
CGCACCCCCGACTCCCAACCACAGGCGCGGCAGCACGTCGCGACGCTTCAGCTGCGTGAGATAGGCCACCAGGATGCCGATGACGAGGGCGGCTTCGAGGCCTTCGCGGAGGCCGATGAGAAAGCTAGCGAGCACGCGGATCCTCGGGACGATTCGGTAAGGCTTACCTAAGCCATCCGAGAGACTACTCCCCAGCCGCCGGCTGAGCAATTCCCACCCGCGCGAGTCAATGACGAAGGGCCGCCCCACACCGTGGGACGACCCTTCGAGAAAGCGATGGACGCGGTTCGCGCTTAGCGGCGAAGCCCGAGACGCTCGATCAGCTTGCGGTAACGCTCGATGTCGATGTCCTGGAGGTAGCCGAGCAGACGACGGCGCTGACCCACGAGCAGGAACAGGCCACGACGCGAGTGGTGGTCGTGCTTGTGCTCCTTGAGGTGCTCGGTGAGGTCTTTGATGCGCTGCGTCATGAGCGCGACCTGCACCTCGGGGGATCCGGTGTCACCGGGGTGCGTTGCGTACTCTTCGATGATCGCCTTCTTGGTCTCTGCTTCCAGTGCCATAGAACGATCCCCTCTCTCTTCGTTGCGCGGTGCCCGTCACCTGCTGTGCGAGCTCTCTTTCTCCGCGGCCGATCTAACGGCAACCGAACAACTCTACCAGCCCGAGCCAGAGCCTGCGAGCGCGTGCGCAGAGTAGCCTCGTCGGGTGCGCATCACCGTCCGGACAAAGCCCGGGAGCCGGCGCGGTCCCCTGGTCGAGACGGTGGGATCCGATCTCGTCGTGTATCTGCGGGAACCGGCACACGAAGGCGAGGCCAACGCCGCTCTCCCCCGGGTGCTGGCAGAACACTTCGGCACCTCGCCGAGCCGGGTCTCGATCGTTCGGGGACATTCGGCGCGCGTCAAACAGGTCGAGGTCGACCTGTGATGGCGCGGCTCTCGCGCGACCAGTTCCTTGATCTCCGCCCCTTCCGCGCAAGCCCCGCCTTCGCGCGGCTGTGGATCGGGTCGACCCTGGCAGGCCTTGGCGGGCAGCTCACGATCGTCGCGGTCATGCTCCACGTCTACGACCTCACGCAGAGCACCTTCGCCGTCTCCATGATCGCCGTCGTCGGGCTTGTCCCGATGGTCGCGGCAGGACTCTACGGCGGAATGCTCGCCGACGCCTTCGACCGGCGCCTGGTCGCGCTGCTGGCGGCATCCATCACCTTCGCCTCTACCGCTCTGCTCGCGATCCTCGCGTGGACCCAGCTCGAGTCGGTGTGGTCGCTCTACGCGCTCAGCATCGTCAACTCCGCCGCGAACTCGGTGGTACTCGCCACGCGCTCAGCGATCGTTCCCCGATTGCTCCCCCGGCAACTCCTTCCGGCTGCCGCAGCACTGCAGGGGATCACCGTCGGGATCATGGTGATGGCTGGACCCGCTTTGGCCGGCATACTGGTCGCGACGGTCGGCTACGCGTGGACCTACTCGGCCGACGTGGTTTTGATGACCTCCCTCTTCCTCGGGCTGTGGACCCTCCCTCGCATCGTCCCCGAAGGCGAGATCGTCCGACCAGGACTCGAGTCCCTGCGCGACGGCGTCGCATTTCTCCGACGCGCTGCCAACATCCGCCTGCAATACATCCTCGACATCACTGCGATGACCTTCGGGCAGCCGCTCGCCCTCTTCCCGGCGATCGGGGCAGTGCTCCTGGGCGGCGGCGCTATCACGACTGGCGTTCTTACTGCGGCCTTCGCCGCGGGCGCGTTCGTCTCGAGCCTGCTCTCGGGGCGCATTGGGCGCTACCGCAGACACGGCCTGGGGATCGAACGCGCGATCCTCGTCTACGGCGTCGCTATCGGTGCGTTCGGCATCGTGCTGCTGATCGCGGCGCTCACGAGTGGCACGACCGGTGGCGCAGAACTAGCTCCTCGCGTCGGGCTGCTCATCGCGGCGGTCCTCGTTCTAGCCGTGGCGGGCGGGGCCGACAACGTCAGCGCGATCTATCGGTCGACCATGATGCAATCGGCCGTCCCCGACGCTATCCGCGGGCGCCTGCAGGGCATCTTCATCGTCGTCGTCGCCGGCGGACCCCGAGTGGGCGCGCTCTACGCCGGAACCCTTGCGACGTTCACGACTCTCTGGTTCCCACCGCTCCTCGGCGGACTGCTGATTCTGGCGATCGTGACCACCCTCGTGCGCGTGAGTCCCGGGTTCCGCGCGTACGACGCCGACAACCCCGTCCCCTGATCAGGCTCGCCGCAAACGACGGTGGGGCGGATGCCGCAGCATCCGCCCCACTGAAAGGTCGTGCGTTGCCTCAGTCGGCCTGGAGCGCGCCCTGAAGATCGAGCTCGATCGTCACGTCCTTGCCCACGAGCACGCCACCGGTCTCGAGCGCGGCGTTCCACGTGAGGCCGAAGTCCTCGCGGTTGATGACAGCCTTGGCCGTTGCGCCGGCCTTGTAGTTGCCCCACGGGTCATTGCCGAAGCCACCGAACTCGACCTCGAAGGTCACGGGCTTGGTGATGCCGCGGATCGTGAGGTCACCGTCGACGAAGAAGTCGCCGTTCTCGATGCGCACACCGGTCGAGACGAAGTCCATCGTGGGGTACTTCTCGGCGTCGAAGAAGTCCGCCGAGGCGAGGTGCTTGTCGCGGCCCTCATCCTTCGTGTCGACCGAGGTCACATCGACCGACGCGGTCACGGTGGTCTCGAGCGGGTTTGCGGGAGTCACGAACGTCGCGCTCTTGACACCGAAGGTGCCGCGCACCTTCGAGATCATCATGTGCCGGACGGTGAAGTGGACCTCGCTGTGCGACGCATCAAGCTGCCACGTGCCGACGCGGTAGCCGGGGATCTCGACGGTTGTCGTTTCGGTCATGCTCTCTCCTCGGGAGTTCTCTGGGCCGCCACGCGGCGACAAGAGCCCCAACACCGCAGCTCGGGCGCTCTATTCCCGTGAATGGAAAAATTTGCGAGCGCGTCATCTCCCGGTCATCGCAGCGACGAAACGGCGGCGGATGCCGAAGCATCCGCCGCCGTGCGAAAAGTCAGAAATACTCAGCCGACCGAGACGAGGTCGATGATGAAAATGAGGGTCTTGCCGCCCAGGAAGTGGCCACCGGCGGGGCCGTACGCCAGGTGAGGCGGGATCACCAATTCGCGGCGACCGCCCTCACGCATCCCCGGAATCCCGTCCTGCCAGCCCTGGATGAGTCCGCGGAGCGGGAACTGGATGCTCTCACCGCGGTTCCACGACGAGTCGAACTCCTCACCCGAGTCGTACTCGACGCCGACGTAGTGCACGGTGACGCTGTCGCCCGGCTTCGCCTCGGCTCCCTCACCCACGATGAGGTCACGGATGACGAGTTCGGAGGGAGCGGGGCCCTGCGGGGCGTCGATGTCGGGCTTGGTGCGGTCATCAGTCATGCTCACCATCCCACCAGAGCCGGTCGCGGCGCGCAATGCGGCGCCGCCACGACCGGTACGACGCCGAGCATCCGGAGGGACGCACTGTCGATTGCGGTGGTGATTACGAACTCCTGACGACTCCGCCCCCGCGGGTGTCGCGAGACGACCGGATGCCTATAGTGGGGCCGTGGTGCGCCTGATGCTGGTCGAAGATGACCGGACGATGCGCGAAACTGTCGCCGCTTACCTGACCCGCGCCGGGCACGATGTGGTAGCGGTTGCCGACGGCGACGCAGCAGTTGCGCGATTCGCCGAGTCCGGCGTCGACCTCGTGCTGCTCGACCTGATGCTCCCGGGCTCGAGCGGGTTCGAGGTCACGCGAAGACTGCGCGCGATGCGGCGCGACCTTCCCCTCATCATGGTGACGGCGCGCACGCAGGAGCACGAACGGGTTCAGGGGCTGCTCGCGGGAGCCGACGACTACATCACGAAGCCTTTCAGCCTGCGGGAACTCGATCTACGCATCCGTTCCCTGCTGCGCCGGGTCACCACCGCTCCCCCTGAAACACCCGACATCCTCGTCGACGGCGATCTCCGCGTCGAGGTCGCCGCCGGCCGCGCTCTCCGGAACGAGGAAGCCCTGGCTCTCACAGCGCGCGAGTTCGATCTCCTGGTGTGGTTCCTGCAGCACCCGGGAGTCGTTCACAGCCGCGAAGATCTCATCCGCGAGGTCTGGGGCTGGAACGTCGGAGATCCCTCGACCGTAACGGTGCACGTGCGGCGCCTCCGCGAAAAAGTCGAGTCCGAAGCCTCCCGCCCGACCCGGTTGGCGACGGTGTTCGGCAAGGGATATCGCTGGGATGCGGCGGAGTCGGGGGGCGCGCTGTGACCCCGGACGAGAACGCGGTGCTCCTGTCGATCCTGACCACGGCAGGCGTCGGGCTGGCGGGTACGGCGATCGTGGCGGCACTCCCCCGCTCCCGGCCGGTCGTGGCTGCCATCGCAGCGCCGTTCGTCGTGGTCGCCTCGCTCGCCGCCGGTGTTGCTGTCGCGACTCGACAGATGCTCATCGACGATCACACGTCCCAGACGCTGCTCATCGTGCTGGCCGCCTGCGCCCCCCTTGCCCTCCTTGTCGGCCTCGTCCTTGCCCGGCGGGCGCGCGCGGTCGAGCGGGACGCAGCCGCCGAGCGCGCCGACAGACAGCGCGCGCGTGAGGTCGAAGACTCCCGACGAGAGACTGTCCGCTGGCTCTCCCACGACCTGCGGACGCCGCTTGCCGGCATCCGGGCATTGGCGGAGTCTGTCGCAGAGGACGGCTCGCCCGACGACCCGCCCGCGCGCATCGTGCGCGAAGTCGACCGACTCGACGCGATGGTCGACGACATCGTGGAACTTTCGCGGCTTCACGGTCAGAGCAGACGTGAAATCACGACGGCAGCGCTCGATGACATCGTGTCGGACGCCGTTGCCTCCGTCTCACCGCTGGCAGCCGCCCAGGGCGTGCACATCGAAGCGGCGGCCCTTGGCGGCGACGTCGTCGAGGTCGAGGTCCGTGAAATCACCCGCGCCGTCACGAACATCATCAGAAACGCCGTGCAGCACACCCCCGCGGGAGGTCGCGTGCTGCTCACGACGACACGGGCAGACGCCTGGGCCGTGGTTTCGGTCACAGACGGCTGCGGCGGCATACCGGCAGGCGATCTGCCACACCTTCTCGAACCCGGATGGCGCGGGGACGCGGCCCGATCCGGCAGCGGAATGGGCCTCGGCCTTGCGATCGCCGACGAGGTAGCCCGAGCTCACGGCGGGGCCGTGACGATCGTCGGGACAGCCCCAGCAGACGGCTGCACCGTGAGCCTGCGGCTGCCGGCAGATAAGGGCGACGCCTCGGGTCAGTCCTAGCTCGGGCCGCCCGGCAGGTTGCGGCAGTTCGTACGGACCCGTGACAAGCGCCGCGCTTTCGTGGCGAGAGGCCTCGCCGTCCCCTTGACTGAGGCTCACCGATGATCTTCCGACCGAGCACAGGAGTCCTCATGCGCCGCTCATCCACCACTGCCGCCGCACTGATCCTCGTCGCTGGCCTCTCGCTGACCGCCTGCGCAACCCCGACGTCAACCGGCGCGCCAGCAACGCCGTCATCGACCCACATGGACGACGAGATGTCGGTCGGCTCCGCGGACGAGATGACCACGAGCGAGCCGATGGACGACATGTCAGCCGATGCGATGACCGCCGGCGCCTACCTCACTCTCGAGGAGTACCAGAACCAGATGGCCGACCGCGCCGACACTGCAGTTGTCTACTTCTTCCACGCCGACTGGTGTCCAAGCTGCCGCGCGACCGAAGAATCTCTCACCACCGCCGGGGTCCCGGACGGGCTCACCGTCGTAAAGATTGACTACGACACCGCCACCGATCTCAAGCGAGAGTACGGAATCACTCAGCAGCACACGTTCGTGCAGGTCAGCGCCGACGGCACACAGCTCGCGAAGTGGACGGGCTCGGTCACCGGCGAAGACATCAAGGCGCAGGCGAACGCCGGATGATCACCGCGCTGGCTGGCGCACTGCTGGCCGGAGCCTTGACGACGCTCGCTCCCTGCTCGCTCACGCTCTTGCCGATCATCGTGGGCGGCTCCTTGCAGGGCGCATCGAACCGCGATGCCACCCGCCGCGCCATCATCATCACCCTGTCGCTCGGAGCGAGTGTCACGGTCTTCACGCTGCTGCTGCGAGCGACCACAGCGCTCATCGACATCCCCACCCAGGTGTGGCAGATCGCCAGCGGCATCCTGCTCATCGTCCTCGGCCTCTTCTCGGTGTTCCCCGCAGCGTGGGACCGTATCTCCCAGCGCACCGGACTGACCGGCGCCTCCGCGCGGAACCTGGACGCCGCCCACCGCCGCGGTGGAACCCTCGGCGCGATCCTCACCGGCGCTGCGCTCGGCCCCGTGTTCACCTCGTGCAGCCCTCTCTTCGCGTATGTGATCGTGACGGTGCTCCCCGCGGAGCCGGCACGAGGGCTGGCGTTGCTCGGCGCCTACGTCGTGGGGCTCATGGCAGTACTGCTCGTGATCGCCCTGGCCGGGCAGCGCGCCGTCCGCCGGATGCGCTGGGCAGCTGACCCGCACGGCTGGTTCCGGCGGGGACTGGGCATCCTGTTCATCGTCGTCGGCATCCTCATCGCGACCGGGCTGATGCAAGACATCGAAGCCTGGATCCTCACTTTCTCGCCCATCGCGCCGTGGGAGATCGGATCGGACATCGGTCGCTGAGGACCATCGCACGGGGGCTCTTGACAGCGCGCGGATGCGGCGAGAAGCTGATACTAGTTCAACTCAGCGCCCGGATTTCGACTCGCAGGCATCGCCGCGGCACCGGGCGCTGAGTCTTTGTTCAGCGCTAGCGTGGGTGAATGCGCTTCGCCCATGTTTCCCTCCCCGGGTCGGCCACGCCGCAGCTCGTCACTGTCGATGATGACGGGGCAGCCGTGGTGTCGCTGCTCTTCGACGGGGCGCCGGTCACCCTCAACGAGCTCATCGAGGGCGGCGATGAGCTGCTCGATCGGGTTCGCGAGGCGGCATCGACAGCTCCCCGTCTTGCCCTTGACGGCGCGGTCTACGGGCCCGCTGTACCGCAGCCACCCGTCATCCTCGCCGTCGGCCTGAACTATGCGGCGCACTCCAGCGAACTGGGGCTGAAGACCGATACGGCGCCGACAGTGTTCGTGCTGTGGCCGAACTCCCTGGCAGGGCACGACGGCACGACGAGCTGGCCGCGCACACTCAGCGAGTCGGTGGACTATGAGGCCGAGCTCGGAGTGATCATCGGCCGGCCTGCGAAGGACGTGACACCCGAATCGGCCCTTGATCATGTCTGGGGGTACACCGTCGTCAACGACATCACAGCGCGTGACATCCAGTTCGCTGAGGCGCAGTGGTCGCGCTGTAAGTCGTTCGACGGCTTCACCCCGGTCGGCCCCGTTG
>NZ_JASBSF010000031.1 GCF_030149085.1 Microbacterium sp.
CGCCGGGTCCCGCGCGGGTGTGCGCAATGCGTCGGCTGAGCGGGAGTCTGCGCGCGTGCTTGCCAGCCAGCGCTACTGAGCATCTGGGCGTTCGAGGCGCGCATCGAGACCGTCGAGCAGAAGCATCAGACCGAAGTCGAATCCCGATCCCTGGTCCGAGGCGTGAAGGTTGACGTGCTCGATGAGGTGGGTGTGTCCGACCTGTTCGAGGTAAGCCAGAGCCGCGTCGCGTTGTTCCCGTTCGGTGGCGGCATCCGTCGGCGCGAAATCGAGGGCCTGAATGACGTACCCCTGGATGTAAGCCTCGAGCACGTGATGGGCGTGAAAGGCCTGTTCGGGTGTGAAGCCGGCGCTGCGCAGGTGCCCGAGGGATGCGTCGATGTAGGCCATTCGTGCCGGACCACCGCTGGTCGCACGAATCCGGTTCGCCCACGGGTGGTGCAGCAGCGTCGTGAACGCTGATCGGGCAGTCCGGCGTACCGCGGTGCGCCAGTCGCGCGCGTCGCCGGTCAGGGTGACCTCGGCCCAGACGAGATCCACGATCCCGTCGATGACGGCCTGCTTCGACGGGAGGTGGTGGTAGATCGACATCGCCTCGACGCCGAGCCGGGCCCCGAGCGCTCGCATGGTGAGCGACTCGAGCCCCTCGGCGTCGACGAGTTCGAGCGCGGCGGCGAAGATGCTGTCGCGACTGAGTGGACGGCGAGTCGCGTCGTGGTCTCCGTCGGATTTCGTCATCTGACGACCTTCCCGCACCTTGACGAACTTACGGTGTAAGACTAGCCTGGTCACCAGCCATACGGTGTAAGGCTGCACTCGTTCATCTCAGGAAGGCCACCATGCGCGCTATTCGCCGCTCCCGCTACGGCGGACCGGAGACGCTCGAGATCGCTGACGTCGAGGATGAGCCGCTGGAGGAGGGACGCGTCCGGCTGAGGGTGGCCGCTGCATCGCTGAACCCGTTCGAGTGGCATCACATGCGTGGCCTGCCCTGGTTGATGCGCCCCACATCCGGATGGCGCCATCCGCGCAATCCCGGACTCGGTGTAGACGTCGCCGGCATCGTCACCGAGGTTGCGGATGACGTCGCTGATCTGCGAGTGGGCGATCCCGTGTTCGGCGTCGCGCGAAACTCGCTGGCGGAGTCGGCGACCGCGCGCGCCGAGTATCTCGTGCGGATTCCCGATGGCGTGGAGCTGGAAGCCGCGGCTGCTGTGCCGCTTGCGGGTCTGACGGCGCTGCAGGCCCTGCGCAACCAGGGGCTCATCACGGCGGGCTCCCGTGTGCTGATCCTCGGCGCCGCGGGTGGCGTGGGGCACTACGCCGTGCAGCTCGCCCGCGCTCTCGGTGCTGGTCGTGTTGTGGCAAGCTGCAGCGGGCGCAACGCCTCGTGGGTCCAGGGTTTGGGAGCGGACCGCGTTCTGGATTACACGCGGGGCGAGGTCGACGCCATCGACGAGCGGTTCGACGTCATTCTCGATATCGCCGGCGGAGCACGAATCGCGTATCTGCGATCCCTTCTCGCGCCGGGAGGCTCGCTTGTCCTCGTGGGTGGCCCCGGCGACGGGTTGCTCCTCGGGCCTGCCACACGGATCTTTCGAGGACTGATCACGAGTCGATTCCGCCGAGAGCGGGTCGTCATGGTGAACGCGACGTGGTCGGGAGAAGACCTCGCGACCCTCGCGACGATGCTCGGCGAGGGGAGCCTGCGCAGCATCATCCATCGAGAGGTCGGACTCACGGAGGTGCCCGCGGCGATCGCGGAGCTCGAGGGTGGACACGTCCCGGGAAAAATCGTCGTGCGACCCTGACGGCCGCGGTGGCCTCAGCGGGGACCTTCGGCCCTTCATGTGGCCTGACCACAGGCGTATCGTGCCCGTGTGCGCACGATCGAAGAGACCCTCGACCTCCAAGCCGATGCGGCGATCCACAAGATCGAGGGGATGAGGCATCCGCTGCGCTTCACCGTCTCGGGGATGCTCGCCGGCGCCTACGTCGGCATCGCCGTCGTGTTGATGCTCAATGCGGCAGGCCCGCTGGTCGAAACCAGCGGCGGTTGGGCGAAGCTCGTCAGCGGCTTGGTGTTCGGCGTCGCACTGACCCTCGTCGTCTTCGCGGGGGCAGAGCTTGTGACCTCATCGATGATGACGCTCACGCAGGGAACACTCATGCGCGCGACAGCACCCGGTCCGGCCGCGGGCGCGCTCGGCTTCACGTTCGTCGCGAACCTCCTCGGCTCGGCACTGTTCGGGGTGCTCGTCGCGGTGTCGGGAGTCCTGCACGCCAATCCCGCTGCTGGCGCGATGCTCGAGGTGATGCTGGATGCCAAGGCTCACGAATCACCTCTGGAGCTGTTCGTGCGCGGCATCCTGTGCAACGTGCTCGTGTGCCTCGCGATCTGGATGGTCGCGCGGTCGACCACCGACGGTCCGAAGTTCGTGGTCATCTTCTGGGCACTGCTGGCGTTCATCACGTCGGGTTTCGAGCATGTCGTGGCAAACATGACGACCTTCACCCTGGGGTTTGCGACCGGAGTCCCGAGCGCGACCTGGCTCTCGTTCGGCACCAACATGCTGTGGGTCGGCCTCGGGAACCTCGTCGGCGGCGCGGTGTTCGTTGGACTTGCCTACTGGGTGATCGGCGGGGCGCCGCGCTGGCCCTCCGTGCAGACCCTCAGGCCCGAGGAGGCCCAGGCATCGGTGTGACGGATGCCGCGAGCTGCGTCATCCGACGCTGGCGCATCGCCAGAAACAGGGGGAACGTGAAGGCGAATGCCGTAAGCCCCGAACCGAGGATGTAGAGCCACGCGAAGCGCATCCCGAGCCGGCGAGACTCGGCGACGATGAACACGCACCCGGCGACGGCGACGACGAGCAGGTCGACCGTGATCGACGAGACAGCCGGGCCGCTGGTGATGAGGTCGCCGATGAAGTCTCGCAGCTGGATGATCGCGAGGGTGTTGAAGAACCACGTGCCCACCAGCCCCGCGAGGGCCAGGACGAGGTAGGTGATGGCGAGGGGGCTCCAGTGTCTGGTCATGCCTCGATCCTGACCGCTCGCTCAGCATCCGACCAGGTGCGCGCCTCAGGCAGGATGGATGAGTGATCGATGACTCCTCGCACGGCTCCCCCGATCCTTCCGTCGACCTCGACGCTCTTGCCGGCCGAGCGAGCGAGATTCGTCTGATCGCTGTCGATATGGACGGCACCTTGCTTGACGGCGAAGGCGCGGTGCCGCCGGCGCTGTGGCCGATGCTCGACCGCCTGCGCGCGGCGGGGATCGCGTTCGCCCCCGCCAGTGGCAGGCAGCACGCCACGCTGCGCCGGGAGTTCGGTACGCACGGTGACGATCTTGTCTTCATTGCCGAGAACGGCACGTTCGTGACGCGCGGTGATGAGGAGCTCAGCTCCGATGTCATGGACCGCCTGTTCGTCGCAGAGCTTCTGGGCGACATCCGCGGCTTCACCCACGACGTCGGGGTCGTGCTGTGCGGCAAGGGCTCGGCATACATCGAACGAACGGATGCCGTCTTCCGCAGCCAGGCGGAGAAGTACTACGCGCGCCTGACCGATGTCCCCGACCTCACCGCCGTTGAGGACGAAATCCTGAAAGTCGCCGTCTTCGATGTCGAGGACGGCGAGAAGAACACGGCTCCCGCGCTGGAGCGACACCGTCTGACGCACCAGGTCGTCGTATCGGGACACCACTGGGTCGATGTCATGAACCGGGGAGCCTCCAAGGGCAAGGCGCTTCGCGCCATCCAGGACCTCCTGAAGGTCACTCCCGAGCAGACCGCCGTGTTCGGGGACTACCTCAACGATCTCGACATGATGGATGCCGCAGACTTCTCGTTCGCGATGGCCAATGCGCATCCGGATGTCGCGGCAGCAGCCCGCTACCGGGCGCCATCCAACGTCGACCACGGCGTCATCCGCGTCCTGGAGCGCCTTCTGGGCTGACGGCCCCGCGTGCGGCTGCCACGGGGCAGGATGGACCCATGATCTCTATCCCCACCGTGACCCTGGCCGACGGCGTGAGCTTCCCGGAGGTGGGCTTCGGCACTTATGGCCTCCGCGGCGACGAGGGCACCGATGCCATCGTCTCGGCCGTCCAGGCGGGATACCGCCTCCTGGATTCGGCAGTGAACTACGAGAACGAGAGCGAGGTCGGAGAGGCGGTTCGCCGCAGCGGCCTGGACCGCGACGAACTGATCGTCACGACGAAGATCCCGGGGCGCGACCACGGGTACGACGAGGCCCGCCGCAGCGCCCACGCGTCTCTCGACCGCCTCGGGCTCGACCGCATCGACCTGTATCTCATCCACTGGCCGAACCCCAGCGTCGACAAGTATGTCGACACGTGGCGCGCGATGATCGACCTGCGGGCTGAGGGACTCGTGCGCTCGATCGGAGTGTCGAACTTCACGGAGGCGATGCTCGATCGGCTGCACGGCGAGACGGGAGTGATGCCCGTCGTGAATCAGGTCGAGCTCCACCCCTACTTCCCGCAGGCATCGCTGCGCGCGTACCACGCGACTCACGGCATCCGCACCGAGAGCTGGAGCCCGCTCGCGCGCCGCAGCGAGCTGCTCAGCGAACCGGTGATCAGCGACCTCGCGACAGAGCTCGGCGTCAGCCCCACGCAGGTCGTGCTGCGCTGGCACGTGCAGGTCGGCGCCACGCCCATTCCCAAGTCCGCTCATGCCGGTCGCCAACGTGAGAACGCCGATGTCTTCGGATTCGCACTGAGCGACGAGCAGGTCGCCGCGATCT
Source organism: Microbacterium sp. (assembly GCF_030149085.1). GTDB lineage: Bacteria > Actinomycetota > Actinomycetes > Actinomycetales > Microbacteriaceae > Microbacterium. The sequence goes on from NZ_JASBSF010000031.1 coordinate 4,773, forward strand.
CGGCGCTTGAGCGCGGGCGGCTCTGGGGCGGCGACCCGAACACGCACGAAGAGATGTGACGGCGACTCGCTTCAACCGCCGGCCGGGCTGTCAAGTCCCTCGCTGAGGAGGGCCGTCTGGCGCGATCCTGACGTCCTCCGTGCCGCGCGGGTTGCGCGGCTCCTGGCGAAAGGAAATCGACATGACCGACAGCGCACGTGATCCCCTGGAAGAGGCCGACACCGTCGAACAGATCGCCCCCATCGAAGGAGCTGAGCCCACGGTCGACCCGCAGCGCTCGTCGGAGGACGGATCGGTCGAGGATGCCACGGTCGATATTGATCCCGACATCCTGCCCGAAACGCAGGGCGAGGATCCGCTGAGCGCCGACCTCGGTGAAGAGGGGCAGGGTGATCTTGCCCCCGAAGACGAGTAGGCGGACCGGAGTCAGCGTGACCGGTGATCCTCGGGGTGCAGCCGCGGGGCGCGCCGCGGCTCGCGGGGTGCGCCGGCCGCCGCGAGCAGTCGGATGACGCGCTGCCGGTGACCTGCCCAGGGGGACAGCAGTTCGAGCATCCCGTCGTCGTCGGTGCGCGAGCCGGTGAGCGCGTAGCCGACCTCGTGGGCGAGGTGGTAGTCACCGACGCTCACCGCATCTGGGTCACCGAGCGCCTTGATGCGTGTCTCGGCTGAGGTCCAGGGCCCGATGCCGGGCTGCGAGATCAGGACCCGGTCGATCTGCTCGGAGTCGCTGGCGGTGACGATGGCGCGCACGAGCGAGTCGCCGCGCTCGGCGACCCGGGCGATTGTTCGCGCCTGTGGTGGTTCGAGTCCGGCCCGGTGCCAGTCCCACGATGGGATGCGCCGCCACCCCTGGATCGTGGGTGGGGCGAACATCGGCCGCGGCGTAGGACCCGGCGCCGGCGTGCCATACCAGGTCACGAGCCGCCGCCAGGCCGCGAACGCCTGCAATCCCGTGATCTTCTGCTCGACGACGGAGCTCACGAGAGCATCGAAGACGAGCTCGGTGCGCCCGAGCCGGAGCCCGGGGTTGCGGTGTGCGAGGTGCGCGATGTGCGGATGCCGCGTCGCGTCGAACCCGGTTGCATCATCGCTGGCACCGCACAGGGCCGGCGCCTGCTCGAGGGCCCACTCAGCGCCCGGGCCCCACGCCGCAATCCGCACCGAACCGTCCGCGGTGCCGCGCAGCGCGAGGGTCGCCACCCCGAGCGGCGTACGGCTCGCGCGCCAGATGACGGGTCCATCGACGGTGAGCGTCGGGTCGTTCGCGCCGCGGCGCTGGAACACCACGGTCGCGCGCAGATCGAGCGGGTGCCGCGGCCGGTAGACGGTCTCGAGGGCCGCCGCGGAAGCGGTGGGGCTCGGCGCCAGCGAGGTCATGGGATCACGATACGTGGGTCGGCTGACACGCCGACGGGGCCTGATGGTTCGGTCGCGCTGTCGTGCGGGTGAGTGGCGGTGAGGCCCGCGTCAAGGCGCGACTGAACCGGGAGGTCGCACGCCGATCGGATGCCGAGGGAGAGACCCTGTGCGCTCTAGAACCGGTCGGGCGAGGGCGCACCGTGGCCGTAGCGGATGACGACGTCGGCGTGACGATCGAAGCGGTAACCGACACCGCGCACCGTGCGCACGATGTCTTCGTAGCGGCCGAGCTTGGAACGCAGGCGTCGGACATGCACATCGATCGTGCGCTCTCCGGGCGCCTCGCCGTCCTCGGCGCTCTGCCAGAGCGACGAGACCAGTTCCGCCCGCTCGATCGTTCGGCCTTCGCGGAGCACCAGGTACTGGAGCAGTTCGAACTCCGTGAAGGTGAACGGCGCCGTCTCGCCGTCGATAACGACGCGCTTGCGCGAGATATCGAAGACGACGCCGCGTGCGGAGCGGTCGGTGTCTTCGGGCTCGGTGGCAGCAGTAACCGCGGCGATGGCCGACGGCTCACGCAGTGCGCGGCGCACGACATCGACATCGCGTCCGCCGGCGCCTCGGGGCGCAAGCGCGACAGTGGCGTAGGTTTCGGCATCCGGTGCGAGCTCGGCCAGGGTGCGGCGCAGCGCATCGACGAGAACCGGGAGTGAAACGCCGGCAGCGGCGGCTTTGGCCTCATCGAGACCGACATACAGAGCGAAGCCCCGGGGAGTGCGCGCGGCGGGCTCGTCAGCGATCGGCGGCACGGCGTGCAGGTGACGGGCGGGAGCGGGGCGGGTGAGGAGGGCGGTGTTCGACATGGGGATGATGGTCCTTGCGGAGGGCCCGGCTGGTTCGGGCAGAGGTGTTGCGGTGACCCGGCGGTCGGTGTCGAGCGCGGTTCTGATGGGGGCGCTCTGCGAGAGGGCTAGGGGGCGGTGCGATCTGGATCGCAGGACGAGCCCCGCTGAGGTGTCGTCAGCGACACATTCGACAACACATGACTGAGCGGCCGGCCATCATCATGCCGGCAGTACCGTTCGCCTCCCAGGCGGACAGAACATGCGCGTTGTCAGTCATGCGGCCGATTATGACCGACAGTGTCGAAGTGCGTCAAATCGCGGGCATCGCGCCCTGTTCCCCCGGTATTCCGCGAGCAATCTGCTCACGGGGAGGGGGTCGATGGTGACACTTCGTCAGCCGAGCGGTATAGGTCGCGACCAGGTCCACCGGAACGCCGGTCATGCGGCCCATGGCGCTGGCCTTCCCCGGCGATCCCGCCGTCGAGTACCTCGACCGCCAGTACATGCTGGGCCCAGACATCCTGGTTGCTCCGGTGTTCACGGCTTCCGGCGAGGTGACCTTCTATCTCCCGCCCGGCGCCTGGACCCACCTGTTGACGGGTGAGCGCGTCGAGGGCGGCGGATGGCGCACCGAGGTCCACGGGTTCGACAGCGTGCCGCTGTACGTGCGCCCCGGCGCAGTCGTGCCCTGGGGTGCGCGCGATGACAGGCCCGACTACGACTATCTCGACGGACTCGCGCTGCGTGTCTTCCCGGGGGGGAGAGGGGATTGCTAGCGTCACGGTGACCACCCCCGACGGGCGGGTCGAGACGTTCGAGGTCGACCGCGCTGCGGTCACCGAAGGAGAATGATCGAGAGTGAGCGAGCAATGACCGGATCTCCTGACTACCGTGATTCCGGCCTGGTCTTCCCTGACGATTTCACGTTCGGTTCGGCGACAGCGTCGTACCAGGTGGAAGGTGCGTTCGACGAGGACGGGCGCGGACCCTCGATCTGGGACACCTTCAGCAAGACGCCGGGCAAGGTGTGGAACGGCGACACCGGGGATGTCGCCTGCGACCACTACCACCGGTGGGAGAGCGACCTCGACCTCATGGCCGAGCTGGGCCTCGACGCCTATCGGTTCTCGATCGCGTGGCCCCGCATCGTGCCGACGGGGCGCGGTGCCGTGAACCAGGCAGGACTCGACTTCTACTCGCGACTCATCGACGGTCTGCTCGCCCGGGGCATCAAGCCGGTCGCGACGCTCTACCACTGGGACCTGCCGCAGCCGCTCGAGGATGTCGGTGGTTGGGCAAACCGCGCGACAGTTGACGCGTTCGAGGAGTACGCGCGGATCGTGGGTGCCGCCCTCGGTGACCGGGTGCACACCTGGACGACGTTGAATGAGCCGTGGTGCTCGGCGTATCTGGGCTACGGTCAGGGCGGCCACGCCCCGGGTCGCCATGAGCCGGCTGCGGCGCTCGCGGCAGTCCACCACCTGAACCTCGCGCACGGGCGAGCCGTGAAGGCGTTGCGGGCGACCTCGACCGGTGACCCCCAGTACTCCGTCACGCTCAACTTCCACGTGCTCCGTGGCGAGGGCGACGGTGCGGCCGAAGCGATGCGCCGTATCGACGCCCTCGCGAACCGCGCGTTCACAGGTCCCATGCTGCGGGGGGAATACCCCGCCGATCTGCTAGAGGACACCGCGTCAGTGACCGACTGGTCGTTCGTGCGCGAGGGGGATCTTGCCGACATCCATCAGCCGATCGATGTGTTGGGTGTCAACTACTACTCGACCGCGACAGTGCGCATGTGGGACGGCGTCTCACCGAAACAGCAGAACGACGGACACAAGGGCGCGGAGGGTGGGACGGCGTGGCCCGGCAGCGACCAGCTCGTCGAGTTCGTGGAGCAGCCCGGCCCGTACACGGCCATGGGCTGGAACATCGCTCCGGAGGGGCTCGAGGAACTTCTCGTTTCGTTGCGCGAGCAGTTCCCGCGACAAGCGCTCATGGTCACCGAGAACGGCGCGGCGTTCGACGACGTCGTGGCGGCCGACGGATCGGTGCCTGACCCGGAGCGGCTCGACTACCTGCGGCGCCACTTCACCGCGGCTCACCGCGCGATGGCCCGTGGCGTGGATCTGCGCGGCTACTTCGTGTGGTCGCTGCTCGACAACTTCGAGTGGGGCTACGGGTACGCCAAGCGGTTCGGCATCGTGCGCGTCGACTTCGACACCCTCGAGCGCACCGTGAAAGACAGCGGCAGGTGGTACCAGCAACTGGTCGCGACCCACGAGATTCCCGCATAGATCATCGGAGCGTCATCCCGAGTCACACCGGCGCCGGCCCGGCGGCGCGAGCGTACCCTGGAGGAATGAGCGAGACGCGGTTCACCGACCAGAAGGATGCCTCCCGGTACACCCTGCACGTGGGTGACGATCTGGTCAGCGCGCTCGATTACAACGACGACGGTCGCTCCGTCGCCCTCACCCGGGCATTCACGCCGCCACCCTTCCGGGGCAAGGGCTACGCGGCCGAGATCGTTGCGCGCGCCGTCGCCGAGCTGGAGGAGCGCGGCGACCGCGAGGTCATCCCGGTGTGCTGGTACGTCGCCGAATGGTTCGAGCGCCACCCCGAGCACGCCGGCATCCTCAAAGCTCGCGCCTGAGCATTCTCGTCAGCGGGACGCTGGCGCGGATTATCGGCGCATATGGTCGTCTTGCCGGGAAGAGGCGACCGTACGCGCCAACTTTTCGCGACGAGTGGGGCAATATCGGCCAGTTTGTTGGCTTACGCCGCGGCGAAGCGCTCACTCCCGGGTCGCTCTAGGATGCTGCGAACGAAGGAGGAACGCCGTGAAGTCCAAGCGCGTGACCCTCGCCGATGTCGCAGCTGCCGCCGGTGTCTCGCGGACGACCGCCTCGCTCGTGCTCTCGGATCGAGGAGACGAACTGCGGATCTCGGAAGCGGCGCAGCAACGTGTTCGCCGCGTCGCAGCCGAGCTCGCTTATCGCCCCAACATCCTCTCGTCAGCGTTGCGCCGCGGATCGAGCCGAACAATCGGCTTCGTCTCCGACACGGTGGCCACCTCGCAACTGGCCGGCGATCTCATCAAGGGTGCTCTCGAGCACGCCCACCGAAACGGGTACATGCTCTTCATCGGTGAGACCGAGGGCGCCCCTGACGAGGAGCGGCGCCTTGTGCAGGGCATGATCGACCGCCAGGTCGACGGCCTCATCATCGCGTCGATGTTCACGCGCGTGCGTGCGGTGCCCGCGGGAATCGATCCTCGCAGCGTCGTGCTGCTGAACGCCCTTCCCGAAGACAGCGCCGTCGGAACCGTCCCCTCCATCGTGCCCGATGAGTACTCCGCCGGGCGCGCGGCAGTCGATGTGCTCCGGGCGGCGGGGCACTCCCGCATCCACCTCGTCGGCGCCGGCCCGGGACCCGACGACGTTCCGGTGCAGACGGTCGCGGGATCCGAGCGGTTGCGCGGCATCCTTGAGGCCCTCGCCGACGACGGGCTGGAGCCCGCCAGCGCGCGGCTGTGCTCGGTGTGGCTGCCTGAGGACGGGTGGGCTGCCACACGTTCTCTGCTGGACACGGGCGTGCGCGGCGAGGCCATCATCACGTTCAACGACCGTCTGGCCTTCGGGGCTTACCAGGCGATTCAAGAGGCGGGACTGTCGATCCCCGGCGACTTCTCGATCGTGTCGTTCGACGACCATCAGCTCGCGAGTTGGTTACGTCCGCGACTGACGACCTTCGCGCTGCCCCACTACGAACTGGGGGCGCTGGCGCTTCAGGTGCTGCTGGAAGATGATGCCTCCGACGGGGGCAGAATCCGGCGGGTTCCGATGCCATTGCGGATGCGCGAGTCGGTGGCGCCTCCAGGCTCGGGGCGGGCAGGTGCTGGAGCTCCCGCGGCGGCATCCGCTCCACGCGAGGCCGCCGTATCCCCGTGAGCCTCGGGGCGGATGTCGGGAGCCCGCCGTAGCGTGAGGGCATGCGCATCCTCCACACCTCCGACTGGCACATCGGGAGGTCCTTCCACGGGCACTCGACGCTGCCTGCGCTCCGGGAGGTGCTCGACGCGCTGATCGAGCAGGTTCGGGAGAACTCCGTCGATGTGGTGATCGTCGCGGGAGACGTCTTCGACTCATCGACGCCGCCGGCGGAGTGCTACACGCTGCTCACCGACATGCTCTCGGGGCTCGCTGATGCCGGTGCCGCCGTGGTCGTGACCAGCGGCAACCACGATTCGGCTGCCCGCCTGGGATTCCAGTCCGGCCTTCTGCGGGCGGGAATCCACGTCCTGACCGATCCGGGGGTGCTGGACGCGCCGATCACGCTGACCGACGAACACGGGCCCGTGCACGTCTACGGCATCCCCTACCTCGAGCCCGCGCTGCTGCGACGGACCTGGCCCGGCGAGAAGCTGCGCACCCAGCACGACGCGATCGCGCACGCCATGGGACTCATCCGCGCAGACCATGCCGCGCGCGGTGGTCGCTCGATCGTCGTCTCCCACTGTTTCACCGCGGGCGTCGATCCCACTCCCGGCCTCGAGAGAGACATCCAACAGGGCGGACTCGACGTCGTCCCGCTCGCCGAGTTCGCGGGCATCGATTATGTCGCTCTCGGGCACATCCACGGTCGTCAGCAGCTCGCGCCCACCGTGCGGTACGCGGGCGCGCCGCTGCACTACAGCTTCGGCGAGGCCGACAAGCCGCGCGGCTCATGGCTTGTCGATCTCTCGGCTACCGGCGAAGCCTCTGTCACCTGGCTCGACCTGCCGATCCCGCGCCGCCTCGTCACGATTCGCGGGACGCTCGATGACCTGTGCTCCGCTGCTGACCACGAGCACGCCGCGGCAGCGTGGGTGCG
>NZ_JASBSF010000041.1 GCF_030149085.1 Microbacterium sp.
CGGACGCCACGGGTTGCGTCGAGGAATCGGTCGACCTCGTCGGGGGTCGTGTAGACGGATGCCGAGGCCCGCACCGAGGCCGTGAGACCGAACCGGCGGTGCAGGGGCTGCGCGCAGTGATGGCCCACGCGCACTGCGACGCCCCGCGAGTCGAGGAATTGCCCTACATCGTGGGCGTGGACGCCGTCGACGGCGAACGAGGCGAGACCCACGCGAGGTGCAGCATCGGTGTCACCGAGCAGACGGATGCCGGGAATCTCGCGCAGCCCGTCGCGCATGCGCCGCTCGAGCTCGACTTCGTGCGCGTGCACGGCGTCCATCCCGAGGGAGCGCAGGTAGCGGGCAGCGGTGGCAAGGCCGACGGCCTGCGAGACCGGCTGCGTGCCGGCCTCGAATCGCTGCGGTGAGGGCAGGTACTGGGCCTCGTCGAGCGTGACGGTCGTGATCATCGACCCGCCGGTGAGGAACGGGGGGAGGGCGTTGAGCAGCTCCCGCTTGCCGTAGAGCCCGCCGATGCCGTACGGACCGAGCATCTTGTGGCCGCTGAACACGGCGAAATCCACGCCGATGGCCGGGAGGTCGATGCTCAGGTGCGGAACCGACTGACAGGCATCCATCACCGTGGTCGCGTCGACGTTGCGCGCCAGCGCGATGAGGTCATCGATGGGGTTGATGATGCCCAGCACATTCGACACGTGCGGGAACGCGACGATCCGGGTGCGCTCGCCGACCAGCTCGGCAGCGGCATCCATGTCGAGGCGTCCGTCGTCCAGCACCTGGATGTGGCGCAGCCGTGCACCCGTGCGGGCAGCGAGTTCCTGCCAGGGGATGAGGTTCGCGTGGTGCTCGGACTCCGTCACGACGATCTCGTCATCCGGCCGCAGCGCAAAGTGCCTCGCTGCTTCGCCGCCCCGCCCGAGGGTCGCATTCCCGATCGCGTATGCGATGAGATTGATGCCAGCGGTGGCGCCGGATGTCCAGACGAGCTCGCCCTCGCCGGCGCCCACGAACGCCGCAACCGCCTCACGGGCATCCTCGAACGCGTCAGTGGACTCGGCAGCAAGCGTGTGGGCGCCGCGGTGGACCGCTGCGTTCGTGTGGGTCAGAAACTCCACCTCGGCATCGATCACCTGCTGCGGCTTCTGGCTCGTCGCGGCAGAGTCGAGGTAGGCGAGTGGGTGGCCGTTCACCTCCTGCGCGAGCAGGGGGAAATCGGCGCGGACGGCGGCGAGATCCAGCGGGGTCACGGCAGGAACGGTCACCCCTCCAGCGTACGCGCCGTACGTGTCGGCGGATCGGGTGGGCGGTTCCGGGGTGACGGATGCCGCGCGCTAATCCTGGGGACGCTCGAGGCTCGAGTGCTCGGCGTGCTCGAAGTTCTCGACCGGATCGTAGGGGCGCCCCGCCCGCTCCTGGCCGGGCAGGGGACGCGACCGGCGACCGTAGATCAACTCCGAGGAGTCGAGCAACCACGGCACGAGCGTGATCGTGACGCCGTGAATCAGCATGAGCTGCTGCGCGAGCCGCCGGGAGCGGCGGTTGTGCAGCAGTGTCTCCCACCAGTGCCCGACGATGTACTGCGGCAGGTACACGGTCATCACGGCAGGCCCGTTCTTCTCGCGGTAGCGCCGGATGAACTCGCCGATGGGCCCCGCGTAGGTGCGGTAGGGCGAGTCGATGATCACGAGGGGAATGGGGATTCCGTGCGCCTTCCACTCCTGCTGCAGGGCGTCGGCATCCTCGTGGTCGGTCGCGACGTGCAGGGCTATCGTCTTGTCGTGGCGCGCGGCCATCGCATAGTCGAGCGCCTTCGCCACCGGCTTCTGCAGCCGGCTGACCATGACGAGTGCAACGTCACCGTCCGAGCCGAAGTGGATCTCGTCATCCATTCGGATCTCGTGCTCGACGTCGCGGTAATACCGGTTCACCCCGAGCATCAGGGTGGCAAGGATCGGGATCGCCAGGAAGACGAGCCAGGCCCCGTGCGTGAACTTCGTCACGGTCACGATGATCAGAACGGCGGCGGTGAAGGTTGCTCCGGTCGTGTTGATGATCAGGCCCGTGATCGCGCCGCGGCGCTCGAGGCCGGATGCCGGATCTCGCCGCGCTTCGATGCGGGTGGTGGCCCGGAGGGTGCGGCGCCAGTGCCGCACCATGCCGATCTGGCCGATCGAGAACGAGACGAAGACCCCGATGATGTACAGCTGGATGAGTGTCGTGAGGTTGGCCTGGTAGATGACCAGCACGGCGATGGCGATGAGACCGAGCACCAGCATCCCGTTGGAGAACACGAGTCGATCGCCGCGGGTGTTCAGCGCCTTCGGCGCGTACCCGTCGCGGGCCAGGACCGCCCCGAGGAGTGGGAAGCCGTTGAAGGCGGTGTTCGCAGCCAGCAGCAGCACGAGCGCGGTAGCAGCCTGGATGAGGTAGAAGGGGATCGACCCCATGCCGAACGTTGCGGCAGCGACCTGTGCCATGAGGCTTGGCTGCGGCTGATTCTCGCAGTCGAACCCGACGAGCGTGCAGGGGTCTTCGGCGTAGTGGACTCCCGAGACCAGGGCGAGTGCCGTGAGGCCCGCGAACATCAGGATCGCGACGCCGCCCATCATCGTGAGGGTGGTCTGGGCGTTACGCACCTTGGGTCGACGGAACGCCGGGACTCCGTTGGAGACCGCTTCGACACCTGTCAGGGCGGAGCATCCGCTCGAGAAGGCGCGCAGAACGAGCAGGATGACGGCAGCCTGCGACAGGCTCTCGGCCTGCACCGCGAACTCTGCCGACGACGCGACCGGCGGATCCCCGAGCGCGGTGCGCACGAGTCCGGTGCCGATCATGAACACCACCGACCCGATGAAGACATAGGTGGGGATCGCGAAGACGAGGGATGCCTCGCGCACGCCCCGCAGGTTGATGAGCACGATGACGACGACGAAGCCGATCGCAAGTTCGACGCGCGCCGGGTCGAGCCCGGGGAGGGCGGAGATGATGTTGTCGACCCCCGAGGCCACCGACACCGCCACGGTGAGGACGTAGTCGACCAGCAGGGCGGCTGCCACGACGACACCGGGCACCTCGCCGAGGTTGGTGCGGGCCACCTCGTAGTCGCCGCCACCCGAGGGGTAAGCCTTGATGAGCTGCCGGTAGCTGAGAACGACGACGCTGAGCAGCACGACGACGGCGGCGGCGATCCACGGCGAGAAGGCGAGGAACGCGAGCCCGCCGGTCAGCAGGATCATGAGCAGTTCCTGCGGCGCGTAGGCCACGGACGACAGCGCGTCGGAGGCGAAGATCGGCAGTGCCATCTTCTTCGGGAGCAGGTGCTCGTCCATCGCGTCGGACGACAGCGGCTGGCCCAGGAGGATGCGCTTCGCGACGGGCGTCTCGGGTACGCCCGATTCGGGCGCGTCAAGTGTCACGGCGGGCGAGATTACGCCTGCGCGGGCGCCCGCGCAAGCTGCAGAAGCCCCGCGGTCAGGCGCCGATGCGCGCGGTGCTGCCCCGCACGACGAGTTCGTAGGGCAGTTCTTCACGGTCGGGGACGCTGCTGGCGGGTTGCTCGAGCTCGTGGAGGATCGTGGCGGCGGCACGAGCGCCCTGACCCGCAGGGAACTGGTCGACGGTTGTCAGGTCGAAGAATCGGCCGAGTTCGTGACCGTCGATCCCTGCGATGGACAGGTCTGCGGGCACGCGGTAGCCGAGGTCGCGAGCGGCGAGCATTGCCCCGATAGCCATCTCATCGGATGCCGCGAAGATGGCGGTCGGCGATGCTCCAGGCCTGCCCAGGAGTTGCTTCGCTGCGCGGAAGCCGCCCTCGATCGTGAAGTCGCCGGGTTCGAACAGCTCCGGTCGCGGATCGATGCCCGCTGCCCGCAGCGCCGACTCGAAACCGTGCCTGCGGCTGGACGGAATGTGGAAGTCGATGTCGAACTCGGGGTCGGCTCCGATGTGACCGATGTCGAGGTGTCCCATCGCGAGCAGGTGCTCGGTGGCGAGGCGTCCGAGGCCCACGTCATCGATCGAGAGCGTCGGAAGCAGTTCGTTGGGCCCGCCGATCACGATAACCGGCATCCCGAGAGAGAGCAGCGCCTTCGCCTCGTACTCGCCGAGCTCCAGCGCAACAGCGATCACCCCATCGACGCGCTGCCGGCGCAGGAAGGTGTCGAACACCTGCCGGCGGTGCTCCCGGTCGGGTGTCACGTTGTAGAGCGTGATGTCGTACCCAGCCCGCGTCACCTCCTCGGCAATGCCGCTGAGCAGGGTGCTGAAGAACCACCGGTCGAGGTGGGGGATGACGACCCCGATGTTGCGGGTGCGCCCGGATGCCAGGCTCGACGCTGACGAGGAGACGACGTAGCCCAGGCGTTGCGCTGCCTCTTGGACGCGTTCGCGGGTCGAGTCCGACACGTTGTGCTTGCCGCTGAGCGCGCGGGACACGGTCGCGGTCGACACCCCTGCCGCGCGGGCTACCTCATCGATTCCGACCATGACGACCCTCGCGGCTTACTCGCCGGTCAGCCACACCGCCTGGTCGACCGGCAGCATCCTGCCGGTCAGCGGGCCACTGGAAACGTCGACAGTGCCTGACGGAAGCTCGATGGGCTTGTCGCTGAGGTTTGCGACCACGGTGATCGAGCCGTTGCGGAAGGCAACGACATCCGGGCCCAGGCCGTCGACCCACTCAAGGGTCCCCGCCCCGAGGCCCCGCGCCCGCCGCTCGGCGAGCAGGTTCTTGTAGAGAGTGAGCGTCGAATCGGGGTTGTCGCGCTGAGCGTCGCGGGCAAGGCCGGCCCACTCGGCAGGCTGGGGTAGCCAGGCCTCGCCGGTGTCGTTGAAGCCGTAGGCAGGTCCGTCCGAGGTCCACGGCAGCGGGACGCGGCACCCGTCGCGCCCGTAGCGCTCACCGTTCGTGCGAAACCAGGTCGGGTCCTGGCGGGCCTCGTCGGGCAGGTTGATCACTTCGGGGAGGCCGAGTTCCTCGCCCTGGTAGAGGTAGGCCGAGCCGGGGAGGGCGAGCATCAGCGTGGTGGCGGCGCGAGCGCGACGCAGCCCGACCTCGGGGATCGGCTTGCCCGGTGACTTCGGCCCGATGCCCGCACCCTGCAGGTTCTCGGCGGTCAGGGCCAGACGCGACGCGTGGCGCACCACATCGTGGTTCGAAAGTACCCAGGTGCTCGGGGCGCCGACCGCGCCGTAGCCGGCCAGGGAGTCGGCGATCACGAGGCGCAGCTTATCGGCATCCCACGGGGTCTCGAGGTACTCGAAGTTGAAGGCCTGATGCATCTCATCGGGACGCACCCACAGCGCGGTCTGCGCTACCGAGGGAAGCCAAGCCTCGGCGCACAGGGCCCGGTCGCCGTCGTATTCGGCGAGCAGCGCGTGCCAGTCGCGATAGATCTCGTGGACGCCCTCCTGACCCCAGTAGGGGACTGCTGCCTCGCCGCCACCCATCGAACCGGCATCCTTGGGCGGCGTGTAGTCGGGGAGGCCCTCTTTCTTGACGAGCCCGTGCGCGACATCCACGCGGAAGCCGTCGACGCCACGGTCCAGCCAGAAGCGCAGGATGCGGCGGAACTCTTCGCGCACCTCGGGGTTCGACCAGTCGAAATCGGGCTGTGAGGCGTCGAAGAGGTGCAGGTACCACTGGCCTGGCGTGCCGTCGGACTGCGTGAGGCGCGTCCAGGCGCCGCCGCCGAACACCGACTCCCAGTTGTTGGGCGGCAGCTCGCCGTTCGCGCCCTTGCCGTCACGGAAGATGTACCGCGCGCGCTCGGGGCTGCCGGCGGGAGAAGTAACCGCCTCCTGGAACCAGGCGTGCTGGTCTGAGGAGTGGTTGGGAACGAGGTCGACGATGATCCGGATGCCGCGCGCGTGCGCCTGCGCGAGCATCTCGTCGAAGTCGGCAAGGGTGCCGAAGATCGGGTCGACGTCGCAGTAGTCGGCGACGTCGTAGCCGGCATCCTTCTGGGGCGAGCGCTGGAAGGGGCTCAGCCAGATGGCGTCGATGCCGAGGGCCGCGAGGTCGCCGAGGTGGTTGGTCACGCCGCGCAGGTCGCCGATGCCGTCACCCGACTGGTCAGCGAAGGAGCGGGGGTAGATCTGGTAGATGACGGCGGTGCGCCACCACTCGCCGCCGGGCGCCGCCTCGCGAGAGAGCGCGGGGGCAGCGACGGATTCTGCAGAAGTCATGGAGCACACCATACTGCACCGATGTAAGCGCTTGCATGCTGATCTCGGGCGACCCGCGCGTGCGGCGGTCGGACACGCGCGCGACGCGCGTAAGCCGTAGTCTGTCTGCGTGCCCGACACCGCCGCTCTCGACCGCGCAGAGTCCCTGATCCGGACGATCCCCGACTACCCGAGTCCCGGCATCCAGTTCCGCGACATCACTCCGCTGCTCGCGGATGCCGCTGCCCTGCGCGCCGTCACGCGTGCGCTCATCGAGCCGTTCGCTGGCGGGTTCGATGTGGTCGGCGGAATCGAGGCTCGGGGGTTCCTGCTCGCGGGTGTCATCGCCGCCGAGGCAGGCGTCGGCCTCGTGCCGATCCGCAAGGCCGGAAAACTGCCCCGGCCCGCGGCATCCGTCTCGTACGCCCTCGAGTACGGCGAGGCTGCCATCGAAGCGCATGACGACCTCGCGCCGGGCACACGGATCCTGCTGGTGGATGACGTGCTGGCCACCGGCGGCACGATCGCGGCCGCGCGTGAGCTCATGACGACGCTGGGCGCCGAGGTGATCGGCACGACGGTGCTCATGGAGCTCGATGCGCTGAATGGTCGCGCCGTCGCGGGCGAGGTCCACTCCCTCTTCGTCGTCTAGTTCTTCGCAGTGGCCCGACCCGGGCCAGTTGTTCGGTCGCGCCGTGTTGCGGGTGCGTGGCGCCGTCACCCGCGCAATGGCGCGACCGAAAGGAGAGCCCGGATTTTCGGTCGCGCCGTCGTGCGGGTCGGTCGCGCGCACACCCGCACGACGACGCGACTGAACGGATGGATGATCCGGCCCGGATGCCTCGCGCTGGCGATCGCGCCGCCCGACCCGGGTCAGAGGGTTCCGACGCCGAGATTGATGGGGCTGCCCTCGATGTTGCCGACGATGCCGCGGATGATGTCGGTTCCGTCTGTGCCGCGCAGGCTCTCGTACCAGGCCTCGGTCGCACCGGGCACGAACCCGTGCGTCTCGGCAGCGCGCTTGCGGGCCCGGTTCACGAGATCACCCGCCCGCTCGGTGCGCGAGCGCTCGTAGCGGCGCAGCGCGTCCTCGACGGAGTTCGTGTTCGTTGCCAGTGAGATCGCGAGAGCGAACGTGTCCTCGAGCGCTGAGCAGGCGCCCTGCCCGATGTCGGGCGCGGTGTTGTGGGCGGCATCCCCGAGGATCGCGACGCGCCCCTTGACCCACGTGTCGAACGGGTCGATGTCCCAGATCTCGACGCGGTTGAGGGAGGATGCCGGGTCGATCGACTCCAGCAGCGTCTGCACCCCGGGCGCCCAGTGCCCGAACGCTTCGCGCAGCGCAGCGAGGGGCTCGCCGGCCTCGGTGGCGTGCCCCGCCGGCTGGGGGATGTCGACGAAGAAGTAGAACCGGTCGCCGGCTACGGGCATGACGGCGCAGCGCTTTCCGTCGCCGACGTAGGTCGTCCACTGGTTCGCGGGGCCGATCTCGGCATCCTGGGCCACCAGACCGTTGAAGTTCGTGTACCCCGAATAGGTGCGTTCGATACCGCCGCCGGTGACGTGGTCACGCACCATCGACCGCGCACCGTCGGCGCCGATCAACAGGTCACCACTGTCGGTCGAGCCATCGTCGAAGGTCACCGTCACGGTCTGCCCGTCGTCGGCTACCGACACCGCCTTGCGCCCGAGGTGGATGCGGTCGATCCCGACGGTCTGCATGAGAAGTGCCTGCAGGTCAGCTCGCGCCACGGGGTACGGGCGCTGACCGGTCTGCGCGGTGACCGGCTCGAGCGAGAACTGGCACATGACCTCACCGGTGAGGCCGTCGAGGTAAGCCATGTCATCCATGCGGCCGCCGAGCGCGGCAACCTCGTCGGCAAGGCCGAGCCAGTTGAGGACCTTCACCCCGTTGGACCACAGCGAGAGCGCCGCACCGACCGGCTTGTTCTCTCGCATCCGGTCGTAGATGACGACCTCGTGGCCCAGGCGCTGCAGCGCGATCCCGGCACTGGCGCCGCCGATGCCTGCGCCGATGATGATGATCTTCATGTGACGAACATTAGGGAGCGTGTGTCACGGCCGCGTTACGGCGCCTCAGCTGCCGCGATAGGTCGAGTACGCGAACGGGCTCAGCAGCAGCGGCACGTGATAGTGGCGAGCGTCGGTGATCGTGAAGTCCACCGTGACGCTCGGATAGAAGCAGTCGGTGCCGTGAGCTGCGAAGTAGGCGCCGGTGTCGAAGGTGAGAGCGTAGGTTCCCGGCTGAAGTAGCTCGGGTCCGAGCCCGGCACGACCGTCGGCATCCGTCACAGCCTCGGCGATCGCCTCACCGGATGCGTCGCGCAGCGTGACCGCGACGCCTGTGGCAGGCATCCCGCTGGTCGTGTCGAGAACATGGGTGGTCAGGTGCGCTGTCACGGTCTTCACTCTCCGGTCAAAGGGTCGGGTTCGATGGCGGCGCGAAGGCGCAGCATCGCGATCTGCCGTAGCTGGTCGAGCGCCTCGTCGACTTCGGCCTCGGCGGTGTTGTCCAGGCGCCGCTGCAGCTCGACCAGGATCTCGTCGGGCGTGCGTCCGGCGGCACGGATGAGGAAGACCCGCCCGAATCGCGCCTCGTAGTCGGCGTTGCCGGCGGCGATCTGCTCGGTCACGGATGCCGCGGCATCCGTCATGGCTGACTGCTCGCGTCGCGAGGCGGCGGCTTCGGCGCCCTCGCCGCGCGGACGTTCGCCGATGCGGGGATGGTGGGCGAGCGCGGCATCCAGCTCGGGGCGGCGCCAGGTGCCGGCCAGTCGTGTCGCGGTGGCTTCGAGGTCGTCGACGGAGGCGAACGGTCGAGCGCCGACGACGGCCTCGGCCCAGGCCGGCACGCGCGCCCACACCGACACGACCTCGATCGCCTCGGCCTCGGGTAGGTCATTGAAGTGCGTCAGCTCCATGCGGCCACCGTAACGCGCTCGACGCGGGACGGCGGCAGACGTGATCCGAAATGTTGGTATAGGTAACATGCGAGAAATGCGCGAATCATACGGTGACGGCATGTCGTCCCCGGCCCTCGCCCTCGCTTCACGCCGGGTGTTCCTTGACGGCGGCTTCTCGGCCGCGACCGTTCTCGTGCGCGATGGCAGCATCGCGGGCCTGGCTGCGTTCGACGCGGATGCCGACGTCGTCCTCTCTGACGACGAGGTGCTTCTGCCCGGGCTCGTCGACTCGCACGTGCACCTGAACGACCCGGGCCGCACCGACTGGGAGGGCTTCGAAACCGGCACGGCTGCTGCTGCGGCGGGTGGCATCACCACCGTCGTCGATATGCCGCTGAACTCGCTCCCGGTCACCACCACCGTTGAGGCGCTCGCGGCCAAGCGTGCCGCAACCCCCGGCAAGCTCGCCGTCGACGTCGCCTACTGGGGCGGTGCCGTGCCCGAGAACCTCGGGTCGCTGCATCCCTTGTTCGCGGCCGGGGTTGTGGGAGTGAAGTGCTTCCTCTCGCCCTCGGGGATCGACGAGTTCGGGCACCTGGATGCCGCCGCCCTGGAATCCGCGCTGACCGAGCTTGCGGCCTTCGACGGGCTGCTCATCGTTCATGCCGAAGACCCGGCGCACCTGCACGACGATCCGGCGATCGGCCGCAGTTATGCCCGGTTCCTCGCGAGCAGGCCCCCGATCAGCGAGGAGTCGGCGATCGCCGCCGTCGCCGCTGCCGCCGGCCGCACCGGAGCGCGCGCCCACATCGTGCACGTTTCTGACGGGCATGCGCTGGATGTCATCCGTGAGGCGAAGGCCGCCGGCATCCGGCTCACGGCCGAGACCTGCCCGCATTACCTGACCCTGCGCGCCGAAGATCTTCCCGACGGATCGGGCACCGTGAAGTGCTGCCCGCCCGTGCGTGACGGCCACAACCAGGACCTGCTGTGGCAAGGCCTGCTCGACGGCACGATCGACGCGGTCGTCAGCGACCACTCCCCGGCAACTCGCGATCTCAAGGAGCGCGAAGACGGCGACCTCGGCCTTGCGTGGGGCGGGATCTCGGGGGTGCAGACCGGGCTGCGTGCCGTGTGGACCGAGGCATCCCGCCGAGGCATCCCGCTCGAGACCGTGATCCCGTGGTTCACGACCGGGCCTGCCGCAATCGCCGGCATCCGCAGCCGCGGTGTGATTCGGCAGGGCGCTCCCGCGCACCTGGTCGCGTTCGCGCCGGATGCGGCATCCGTCGTTCGCGCCGCTGACCTGGAGTATCGCAACAAGCTTTCGCCGTGGGACGGCGCGCTGCTGCGCGGCGCCGTACGCACGACCTGGGTCCACGGCGAGACGGCCTACACCGCGAACCGGGGGATCACAGGCCGTCACGGTCGTGAGATCCTGGCCACCAATCCCGCTTCGGACGAAGGAGCCCGATGACCACCTTCCCCTTCCCGATCCTCCAACCCGGTGTCGGCGAGATTCCCGGTGACCACTACCTGCGCTCCACACCCGAGACCGTGATGTGGGGGCGCCTGCCGTGTGTCACCGACACCGCGGTGCTCGCGGTCGCATCCGGCGAGACGGTGACCATCGACACGGTCAGCCACGAAGGCATCCTCGATGACCACGGCACCGACCCGGTGGCCTACTTCGGCAGCCACGGCATCCCCCGCGAGGCGGTGCTCGACGACGCCGTCGAGGTGGCCTCGGCGCTCACGCGAAACCCCGACACCGACGGCCCGCATGTCGTGACCGGTCCCATCCGGGTGACGGATGCCGAACCCGGCGACCTCCTGAAGATCACCGTGGTCAGCCTCGAACCGCGCGTGCCGTACGGCGTGATCTCGAACCGTCACGGCAAGGGAGCGCTGATCGGCGAACTGCCGCGCGGCGCGCACAACGTCAGCGTCTTCACTCCCGTCGAGGCGCGGCCCGAGGGCCTCGTCGGCGTGCTCCCGGTGACCGAGGGTGGCGAGGGTCGAATCGAGTTCCCGCTTGCACCCTTCCTTGGGATCATGGGGGTCGCGGTCGCCGACGACGAGCGCCCACACTCGGTTCCCCCCGGCCCGCACGGTGGCAACATCGACATCAAGCTGCTGACCGAGGGGTCGGTGCTCTACTTGCCGGTTCAGGTTCCGGGCGCGCTTGCGTACGTCGGTGATCCGCATTTCGCACAGGGAGATGGTGAGGTCGCGCTCACCGCACTCGAGGCATCCTTGCGTGCGACACTGCGGTTCGAGGTGATCCCGCGCGAGGTCGCGCTCGCCGAGTTCGGACAGCTCGCTGGCCCCCTCGTTCGCACCGACGAGTATCTCGTTCCCACCGGCATGGATGTCGACCTCAACGTCGCGATGCGCAACGCCGTGCGCGCCGCGGTCAGTCTCATCGAGGCACGCTGGGGGCTCGATGAACACCTCGCGTACGCCTACCTGTCGGCAGCCACCGACTTCGACATCTCCCAGGTCGTGGATGTCGTGTGTGGGGTGCATGCCCGCATCCGTGAGGCCGATTTTGCGAAGGTGGACCGTGGCTGAGGCGACCCTGCCGCCGAGCGGCTTTCCCGACGACATCCCCGCCGACCTGTTCACGGCCTTCGACGCCTATGAGCGCGCGATCCTCGCGAACGACCTTGATGCGCTCGATGCGGCGTTTGCACCGGGTCCGCAGACGATCCGCGCTGACGGTGCCGGCCTCCTGGTCGGCCACGAGGCCATCAGCGCGTTCCGCGTCACGCGCGGCGGAGTGGCCCCGCGCACGATCGAGCGCCTGGAGTACCGGTCGCTTGGTCCCGGCATCGCGCTCCTGGTCGCTGAATCCCGCTTTCACGGCGGAGGGCGCGGCATCCAGACCCAGGTGTGGCAGCGCATCGACGGCCAGTGGCTGATCACGGCGGCCCACGTGACGCCCCGCACTCCCGCGTTCGATCGGTCGATCTGGCGCAGCGTCGGCGACCCGCTCTGGCAGGGTGCGTGGGAGGGGCCGCTTGCGGGCCTTACCGTGGCGGTGAAGGATCTCTTCGCCCTGACCGGTTTCCGCATCGGCGCCGGCAACCCCACCTACCTGCGTGAGGCGCGGGCAGAGAAGACCACGGCTCCCGCGCTTGCCGACCTCATCCGGGCCGGAGCGTCGGTCCGAGGACTCGCGCGCACCGACGAGTTCGCCTATTCGATCGCGGGTGACAACGCCCACTACGGCACGCCGCCGAACGCCGCGCTGCCGGGGGCTCTGCCCGGTGGTTCTTCCAGCGGGCCGGCCAGTGCCGTGGCCCTCGGGCAGGCGGATGTCGGCCTCGCGACCGACACTGCAGGATCCATCCGCGTCCCTGCGTCGTACCAGGGCTTGTGGGGTCTGCGAACGACGCACGGCCTCGTGCCCCGGCAGGGGATGCTCCCTCTCGCGCAGAGCTTCGACACCGTCGGGTGGTTGACGCGCGACGGCGCGACCCTGCAGCGGGTGGCCGAGTGGTGCCTGAGCTACGACGGGTCGGATTCCACCGAGAGCGTCTACGGCGAGTCCGGCGATGACCTGCCGTGGCGGTTCATCGTGCCCGACGAGGTGCTGGATGCCGCGGATGCGCCGACCCGTGAGGCTTTTGACTCTCTGGTCGCGCGGCTCGCGGCATCCGATGATCCCCCGCGTCTGGCGCGGGTCGAGATCGGCGACCTCGACGAGTACGTTGCACCCTTCCGGACGGTGCAAGGCGCCGAGGCGTGGCGCAACAACGGCGAGTGGCTGCGTGAGCATCCCGGCGCAGTGGGACCGGCCGTCGCCGAGCGCTTTCGGCTTGCCGCGTCGGTCTCTCCCGCGGCGGAGGCCGACGCTCGCGGGGCGCTCGCCCCGCTGCGTGAGAGCCTGCACCACCTCGTTCGTGACGCCGTGCTGCTGCTGCCGACCGTCCCGGGCCCCGCGCCGGCACGCACTGCCGCTCCCGCCGAGATCGACGCCACGCGCCTCTCGACCCTGCGGATGACGACCCCCGCCGCCGTCGCGGGGTTGCCTGCGCTCTCGATCCCGCTGCTCACGGTGCGCTCGCCCCTCGGCCCCGCGCCCGTCGGGGTGTGCCTGATCTCGCGCGCGGGCACCGATATCGCCCTTGTTCGCCTGGCCCGGCGGCTTGCGGCTCTCGTCGCGACCGACCCGGCCGAAAGGACCCTGACATGACCGACCAACCCCTGTCGACCATCCCCGGACCGATCGACCCGCCGCGCCGGCTCCTCATGGGCCCCGGGCCCGTGGATGCCTACCCCGGCGTGCTGCGCGCGATGTCGGCGCCGCTGGTCGGCCAGTACGACCCGTTCATGACGGCGACGATGACCGAGACCCAGGAGCTGTACCGCGGCGTCTGGGGCACGACCAACGACGCGACACTGCTGATCGACGGCACCTCGCGCGCGGGGATCGAGGCGGCGATCCTCTCGCTCATTCGTCCGGGGGACCGTGTGCTCGTCCCCATCTTCGGGCGGTTCGGGCACCTGCTCGCCGAGATCTCCGAGCGGGCGTTGGCCGAGGTGCACACGATCGAGACGGAATGGGGGCAGGTCTTCACGCCCTCAGCGATCGAGGAAGCGGTGGTTCGGGTCAAGCCCACCCTCCTCGCCCTCGTGCAGGGTGACACGTCCACGACGATGCTGCAGCCCCTCGATGAGATCGGCGAGATCTGCGCCCGCCACGGCGTGCTGTTCTACTCCGACGCGACCGCGTCCCTCGGCGGCAACCCGTTCGAGGCCGACGCGTGGGGGCTGGATGCCGCGACCGCGGGCCTGCAGAAATGCCTCGGCGGACCCTCGGGGTCGGCGCCGATCACTCTCAGTGACCGCGCCGTCGAGGTGATCTCGTCGCGCAAGAAGGTGGAGGCCGGCATCCGGGAACCCGGTGACCCGTCGTCGCCGGACTTCGTGCGCTCCAACTACTTCGATCTCGGCATGATCCTCGACTACTGGGGGCCACGGCGTCTGAACCACCACACCGAGGCGACCTCGATGCTCTACGCCGCCCGCGAGTGCGCGCGCCTGTTGCTGCTCGAGGGCCGCGATGCCGTCATCGCCCGTCACCGCCGCGTCGGGGCCGCGATGCTCGCCGGTGTTGAGGCGATGGGCCTGCGGGTCTTCGGCGACGTCTCGCACAAGATGAGCAACGTCGTCGCGGTCTACATCCCCGAGGGTGTGCCGGGCGACACGGCGCGCGCCGCGATGCTCGAGGACTTCGGGATCGAAATCGGCACCTCGTTCGGGCCGCTTCACGGCAAGGTCTGGCGCATCGGCACGATGGGCTACAACGCGCGCCCGGACGCCGTACTGCAAACCCTCGTCGCGCTCGAGGCCGTACTCCGCCGATTCGGTGCCGCGGTGCCGTCCGGTGCCGGCGTGGATGCCGCATCCGACGCTCTGGCGGGACGCTGACCCATGCCCCTGCTCGAAGCATCCCCCGATCGCATCGCTGCCGCCGCCCGCCGGGTGATGGCCCGCTGCGATGAACTGGCGCGCGTGAGCGCTCAGCCGGGGGAGATCGAGCGCGTCTACCTCTCGCCCGAGCACGCCCGGGTCAACCGGCTCGCCGCCGAGTGGATGCGCGAGGTCGGGCTGCGATCCTGGCAGGATGCCGCGGGCAACCAGCTTGGCCGCATCGAGCGCAGCGCCGATCCCGATCCTTCAGCGCCGGCCCTCATGATCGGTTCGCACCTGGACACCGTGAAGGATGCTGGCCGGTTCGACGGCATCATCGGCGTGCTGATGGCTCTCGAAGTCGTTCGGCTTCTGCGCCAGGAGAGCGACGGGGTTTCGCGGGTTCCGCTGCCGTTCGCTGTCGAGGTCGCAGCCTTCTCGGATGAGGAGGGCACCCGCTTCGGCAAAGCCCTGCTCGGATCCTCGGCCGTCGCGGGTACCTGGAACGACGCCTGGTGGACGCTCGCCGATGAGGATGGCGTGACCCTGCGCCAGGCCTTCCTCGAGTTCGGGCTCGATCCTGGACGCATTGGCGAAGCCGCCCGGCGACCCGACCACCTCGTCGCCTACCTCGAGGCGCACATCGAGCAGGGCCCCGAGCTCGATCGGGCCGGTGAGCCGCTCGCCGTGGTGTCATCGATCGCCAGCGCCCGCCGCTTCCAGCTCACCGTCGAGGGCGAAGCCCGCCACGCCGGCGGCACGCCCTACGACATGCGCCGGGATGCGCTGCTCGGGGCGAGCGAGGCCGCGCTCGCCGTCGAACGGATCTGCCGCAGCGAACACCACATCATCGGGACGGTTGGCCAGCTCGAGGCGTTTCCCGGCGCGGTCAACGTCGTGCCCGGAGAGGCTCGCCTGAGCGTCGATCTGCGCGGTGAGCTGGATGGCGAACGCGACCGCGTCTGGGACGAGATCAGCCGCGAACTCGACGACATCATGGGCCGCCGGGGGCTGCGGTGGCAGGCGCGCGAAGTGCACAACGCGCCGGCTGTGCGGTGCGGACTCCTGCTGCAGGATGTCGTGCGCGAGGGCATCGTGCACGCGGCCCCGCGCCGCAGCGACGAGCCGCCGGTCATCTTCAGCCGCGCCGGGCACGACGCCATGGCGATCGGCTCGATCACGGATGTCGGGATGCTGTTCCTGCGGAACCCCGACGGCGTGAGCCACCACCCCGATGAAGCAGTGAGCGCGGCAGACGTTGCCCTCGGCATCCGTGCCCTGACCGAATCCGTGCTCCAGCTGGCCGCCGA
>NZ_JASBSF010000050.1 GCF_030149085.1 Microbacterium sp.
GCGGCGCCGAGATTCTGGGCGTTGCCGACCGCGTCGGCAGTCTCGAGGTCGGCAAGTTCGCCGACTTCGTCGTCGTCGACCCCCGCACTCCGGATGTCGGCCCGCTGTGGCACCCCGTGCGCACGTACGTGCTCTCGATGAGCCTGCGCAACCTCCGCCAGGTCTACGTCGGTGGAGTGCTCGCGAGCGAGAACGGCGTGTCGACGAACCCGCTCGCCGCCGAGGCGTCAGCCCGCATCCACGCTGACCTGCCGGCGCGCGCTGCGACGTTCGGCCATCCGCGCTAAGCCGCTCACGCCCGAGTGACCAGCGCTATGCCGAGGCACACGGGACGCACATCGTCGCCGTCGGCATGACCTCCAGCCGCGCCGCCGGAATCGGCTGCCCGCACCGGATGCAGCTGCCGTATGTGCCCGCGTCCACGCGCTCCAGCGCATCGATCACCGCTGCGCGGTCGCGCACCGCCGCGTCCCGGAGTGCCTCCACGCGCTGCCACTCGCCCGAGAGCGTTGACCCCTCCGGGTCGTGCTCGTCGTCGGCTGTCGCGTCAGCGCGGTCGGCGCGCAAGGACGCGGCATCTGCGTCGAGCCGCGCGAGCTGATCATCCACGGCGCGCAGGCGCTCGGTCAGCAGGGTGCGGTTCACGCCCCGAGGCTACGCCGCGCCACCGACGTTCGGCCCGGCGTTCGGCCTGACGCGGCTGTCGCAATCTCGAAGAAACACCCGGATGATAGGCAGGAGTCCGGGAGGTGAGCATGCGAGAGATCCTCGATTCGGCTGCGGCCTGGGTCGCCGAGGAGCGTCAGTTCGGGCTCGCGGTGCTCGTGTCGGCACAGGCGAGCTCGCCGCGCGAACTCGGTGCCGCGATGATCGTGGATGCCGATGGCGTCGTCTTCGGCAACGTCTCGGCAGGCTGCGTCGACGGCGACGTGCACGACCTATGTGTCCAGGCGATCGAGACTGGCGAGTCCACCCGCGTCCGCTATGGCATCTCTGACGAGACCGCGTTCGAGGCGGGCCTGAGCTGCGGCGGCGTCATCGACGTCCTGGTGCTCCCCGTTCTTCCTGGCACGCCGGCAGCTGCGGCGATCACCGACCTTCACGCCGCCATCCTGCGGCGCGAGCCGTGCGCGCTAGGCATCTTCACGGCCGGACCCGGCACCGGTGAGCTTCTGCTTGCCCGCGAGAGCGTGGATGCCGCCGCAGTGACCGATCCCGGCATCCGTCGCGCTCTCGTCGCCGACCTCGCGCGCCTTCGCACAGATGACCACGCCCTCACCCTGCGGTATGGAACTGACGTCGACCCGCTCGAGGTGCTCGGCGTCCCGTTCCCGCATGCACCACGCCTGATCATCATCGGGGCTGTCGAGTTCTCCGTCGCCCTCAGCAGGCTGGGCGCGGCATCCGGATTCGAGGTCACTGTCTGTGACCCGCGGGACGCGTTCGCTGCCCCCGCGCGCTTTCCCGACGCGCACGAGGTCGTGCACGAATGGCCTCGCGACTACCTCGCGCGCACTCCGATCGATGCGCGTACGGCGATCTGCGTCCTCACCCACGACCCGCGGTTCGACGTGCCCGCGCTGTCGGTAGCGCTGTGCAGCCCCGCCGGGTATGTCGGCGCGATGGGCAGTCGCCGCACGCACGACGACCGCGCTCGCCGTCTGCGCGAGGCCGGGGTGACGGATGCCGAGGCCGAACGCCTGCGCTCCCCGATCGGCCTCGCACTCGGAGGTCGCACCCCTGAGGAGACCGCGCTGTCGATCCTGGCCGAGATCGTGATGGTGCGCTCGGGTGGACGCGGTGAAGCTCTGCGGGACGCGACCGGGCCAGTGCATCCCGCACTGTCAACACCCGACGTGCCGAGGTCACAGCCGGGCGCGGAAGAGGGCATCGCCTGCGCACCCGGCGCCGGTACCGTCGTGCCTCGCTGAGCGCGCTGCCTGCATCACGCAGCTGTTCGCCGCTTCCGCGCATTCGGTAACGCGGACGAAACAGTCCGGCGAGTGTTCATGAAATCTACATCTCGTACGGTCGGACTCGACGACCCGACGAGTCCCGTAGTCGTGCGTCACCGAGTGTCCCATTCATCCGCAATCAGGAGACGCAGCACATGACATCTCTTTCCTCCCGAATCGTGCGCCGGTCAGCCATGGCCGTCGCAGCCGTCGCCGTGTCGGCGCTCGCATTGAGCGCTTGCGCCAGCGGTGGCGAGTCCACCCCGGCTGAATCCAGCAGCGGCGACGCTGCGGAAGGCTTCGGCACCCTTGCCGTTCAGCTCAGCTGGATCAAGAACGAAGAGTTCGCCGGCGACTTCTTCGCCATGGAGAACGGCTACTACACCGATGCAGGCTTCGACGAGGTCACCCTCACGCCTGGTCCTTCGACCGGTGCCGCCGAGCTCATCTCGGGCACGGCTGACGTTGCATTCTCCGAC
>NZ_JASBSF010000056.1 GCF_030149085.1 Microbacterium sp.
CGCCGTACTCGTAATTGTTGTTGACCCAGATGTTGCCGTCGGGGTCGATCGCGAAGTTGCCCGGGCCGTCGAGGGTCTGCCCGTCGCCGTCGAAGCGCAGCGCGAGAGTCCAGGCCGCTGGGGCTGCCATCAGGCCCGGCCGGTCGCCGGCCACGGTCAGCGACAGGTCGTACAGCTCAGAGGGTGCAGCGCTCGGGTCCCGGGCGATCTGCGCGAACGCGCGGAACGTGTCAACGGGCCGATCGTCGGACCGCGCGCTCGCGGCATCCACGAGAACCCGGCACGCGTCGGTATCGAGCACGCACGCACTGAGGATGTTGGTGAGCGAGGTGAACGTCGGCAGTGCCTCGGTCTGCGTGCCGTTGGGTGCCGATGTGAGCACGGCGCCATAGTCGCCAGTCTGCGCATCCACGAGGTTTGCGTACATCGACGCGGCATTCGGCAGACCCGGAGAAGAGCCTTCGACCCCCTCCGGCCCGGTGAACTGGGCAAGGGCGTAGCCCGCTGCGACAGTCGTTCGCTCGTTGAGGACGACCGCCGTGGCATCCGTGGGGATGATGGCTGCGAAGGTTGCGGTCATCGTCGTGTCGTCACCGCCAGGGGCGGTCGCGAGCAGGTAGACGAGATCGTCGTCCCGCGAGACAGAACCGAGGTCGACGACGAAGTCCCCGTCACGGTCGGATGACGTGGAACCGATCTGCGCCGCCGGCTCGCCCTCCGTACCGGCTGACCAGACCGACACATCCCACCCGGACACGGGTGCGCCGTCGACGACCGGAACAACCGAACCGCTCACCGCGGAGTCCTCAGCGTCACCGTCAGCGGTCGCCCAGCACCCAGCCAGGGCGAACACGGATGCCGTCACGACCGCGACGGCGCCGAGGAGACGTCTTCCCGGGGTGTTGGTGCGCACTCTGTCGTCGGACCCAATCGGGTGGGGCTGGTTTTGGCGCACAACGTTCCGCATCGAGTTCACTCCGTCAGGTGTCTGGATCCCGTCATCGGGTCGGTTCCACGGGGCAGATTAGCAGCGCCCGACGTTCGACGCGGGCGCCAGTCGGATCGAGATTCGGTCACGAAATCCTCTGTGCTTTCTGTGACCACGTCCCCTGGGTGTCCGCGTATCAAGCAGGAATCAAGAAGCGCGGGGCTGCCCGATCCCCGTATGTTCGGTGTCACCGGCACCAGAAGGGAACCACGATGGCCGACAAGCGTGACACCTCAGCGGATGGCTTCAGCGACGCCGAACGCGACGCAATGAAGCAGCGCGCAGCGGAACTGCGCGAGCAGGCGGCGGGCGGAACGGGCTCGGCCAAAAAGAAGAAGGAAGCCCAGGCGTGCGTCGATGCCATCGCCGCACTCACGGGCACAGACAAGGCCGTCGCCGAGCTGCTCCACCGGATCGTTCAGGATGAGGCTCCCCACCTCGACCCGAAGACCTGGTACGGATTCCCCTCGTACGCACGCGACGGGAAGGTCGTCGTGTTCTACCAGCCGGCGTCGAAGTTCGACACGCGCTACGGCAGCATCGGATTCAACGAGGATGCTCTGCTCGATGACGGCGCGATGTGGGCGACGGCCTTCGCCGTTGTCGAGGTGACCGACGAGGTGGAAGCCACCCTGCGCGATCTCGTGCACCGCGCCGCCGGCTGACGCGCGCGTTTCGCCGCGCCGCCGCGGTAGGAGGGCACTACGGTCAATGCCATGGCCGTCCCACGCACCCGCCGTGCCCGTGTTGCACGGCGCCGCGCCAGGCGTGTGGCCGCATCGGGTAGTGACCTCACCGAAGTCGAATGGGTACTGATCCGCGACGCGTGGGGACGGTGCGCGTACTGCGGGCGCGCGGGTCTTGCCCTCCAGAAGGATTGCGTGCTTCCGATTTCGCGCGGCGGCCGCTACACCATAGACAACGTGGTTCCGGCCTGCGGCAGCTGTAACGCAAGCAAGTGCAACGCAGAGGTCACGAGCTGGATGCGTCGACGACGGCTCGACGAATCGGGGTTCCTTCTGGCCTGGGCTCTCATTCTGCGCGAGCTTCGCGAGCGACACGAGCCGCGCGACGCTGACGCCACCACTGCCAGAACCGGTCCAGCATCCGCTTAACCCAGCCCGACAGCCTCCGCGCCCAGTGGAACTCGGTGCCGAGCACCGCGAGCCCGAGGAAGACGACCAACCATCCCGGCCCCGGCAGTGGAACGAGCACGAGTCCGCCGAGGGTCATGATCGTGCCGACGAGAGCGACGGCGACACGGTAGGCGACCTCGATACGAGGATGCCGCGCGACCCACGCGCGCGCTGTGCGCAGCATCCGTCTGATCGGGCGGTCCTCGCGCTCAGCGTCAGCGATCTCGGCACGGATCTCACGCTCGAGTGAGCCGGATGGCGCGGGGTCGGAGCTGGGGTGTGCAGCCTCGGGGCCTGTCGAGGACATGCCCGGACGCTAACACGCGGGGCGGCGAGATCCCTGTGAAGCCGGTCACCCAGGCGCTTGACCTTGTCACTGTGACAAGCTTTTGACTGGGGTCAGGAGGTGGCCCATGACCACGGAAACCCGAAACGCCGACCGGCTCGATGCGCTGCTGCGGGATGCCTCGGCATCGACGCGGCTGCAGGCGGCTCTCACCGCGGGATCTCGCCCCGATCCGAGCTTCATTGAGCTCCTGATCGCACGGTGCGGGGTCGAGCCGGACTTCGCGGTGCGTGACACCCTCACCTGGGCGATCACCCGGCACGACAGCGACCAGACGGTGCAGCTGCTCGTGACCGAGGCGCGCAGCCTGAATCCGCAGGCCCGCAGCCAGGCGCTCCACACCCTGTCGAAGGTCGGTGTCGCTGCCGGGTGGCAGGCGATCACCCCCGAAGTGCTCTCCGATCCGGATGACGACGTCGCACGATCCGCGTGGCGTGCCGCGGTCGCGCTCGTTCCCGAAGGCCTCGAATCGGCGCTTGCCGACGCGCTCACCGGCCAGCTCGGTCGAGGCGACGCTGAGGTGCAACGCAGTCTCAGCCGCGCGCTCGTCGGCCTCGGAGAGGCGGGATCGCGTGCGATCAATCATGTTCTCGCGGGAGACGTCACCGAGAGCGCACGGATGCATGCGCTCGCGACCCAGCGACTCCTCGCCGACCCCGACGAGGGTTTCGAAGCAGCCGTGTTCGAGGCGAAGCGGGTCGTCGCGCTCCGCAACGCGCCGGAGCCGGCCGACGATGCGACGGCGGTGTCACCCCGATGAGAATCGGTGAGGTCTCCCGTCTCTCGGGAGTGAGCGCACGGATGCTGCGGCATTACGACCGCATCGGACTGGTCCAGCCGAGCGAGCGCACGAGTTCCGGGTACCGCGACTACGGTGACGACGATCTGCGCCGCCTGCTGCAGGTCGAGGCGCTGCGATCACTCGGCATGCCGCTACGCCAGGTTGGGAACGCCCTGCAGGACTCCGGAGCAACGCCCACCGACATCCTCGATCGGGTGATCGCCGGCACGGTCGAAGCCATCGCCCGAGAGCAGGAACTGCTGAGGCGGCTGCGGCAGCTGCGAGACCACGAACCCGAGCACTGGACCGATGTGCTGCACACGGTGGCGCTGCTGCAACGGCTGGGATCCGACGACGCCTCGCAACGCCAACGCGCCGCCCTGGCCAGCGCGGAACCGCCGATCGTCTCGGCGCTGATCGGCGCGGTCCTTACGGAGGATGACCCGAACGTCGCAGGAGCGCTGCAGTGGGCGCTGGCGCGCTCGGCCGACGCAACGGCAATTTCCGCACTGCGCGACGCCCTCGATGCGGGCGATGGTGCGGTCCGGCACCGCGCAGTCGCCACCCTCGTCAAGATCGCCGCGTCGCAGCGAACGGATGTCGATCCTGTCCTGCGCGGCGCTCTCTCCCACCGCGACCCGGTCATCCGCGCCGGCGCAGCTCTCGCTCTGGGGTCGCGGGCAGTCCCGGAGGCGGCAGATGAACTCATCGCGATGATCGTTCGGGGCGACGGCGATGTCGAGGCGGCCGAATCGCTCGGGCACATATCGCGCGCGCATCCCGGGACCATCGAGAAGCGACTGGATGCCGCACTGACGACTCCCGGTGACCCTGAGGCTCGACTCCGACTCACACAGGCGCTCGGTGAGATCGACAGCGAAGACGCGACGCGCATGCTCCAGCGGCTCGTCGAAGACCCCGATAACCGAGTGCGACTAACGGCGCGCTACCTCGTGAGCATCCGCGAGCACTGACACCGGCAGCAGACCGCCGATAATCTGGGCTGACGCCGCGAGATGGCCCGCGGGGGAAAGGATGCCGCCCAGCCGTGGTCGATTCACTCCCCCGTTCTCGGCTCGCGATCGCCGTTCTGCTCGCCGTCTTGGCGGGCTACATCGACGGCATTGCCTTCATCTACCTCGGCGGCTATTTCGTGTCGTTCATGAGCGGCAACACGACCCAGTCGGGCGTCGAGCTTGCCGGGGGCGATCTAGCAGCGGCCGGATTCGGTTTCGCGGTGATCGTCGCCTTTGTTGTCGGTGTGATGGCCGGGACGGCGATCCGATCACCGCGGCGCGATCGGGGCTGGCTTGTTCTGCTCGGCGTTGCGGTGCTGGTCGCCGTCGGTGCGGCTCTGGCATCCGCTCCCCCGGTCGACGCCAACGCGGTGACTGGCGCGGCTCTGGTGGCGGTCGTAACCCACCGCGGTCTGCCTCTCGCTCGCGATCGGAGCCGTGAACACCGTCTTCAGTGGGAGCGGCGGGCCCTCTTTCGGCATCACCTATATGACGGGCGCGCTCGTGAAGATCGGCGAAGGAATCGTCGGAGCGCTGCGCGGCGGCGACCGCACCGGATGGCTCCGCTCCCTTGCACTCTGGCTCGCCATTGCGGGCGGCGCGATCGGCGGCGCGGTCGGCTACGCGGCTTTCGGTACTGCGGCGCTCTGGTACGCCGCGGTCTTCGCTCTCGCAATCACGTGGGTCGATCTCACGGCCAGAGCGAGAGCTTCTCGGGGTTCAACACCAGCCTGACCTCGCGAACACTCCCCTCACCCACCTCGAGCGTCACGACGCCGATGACCCGCGCGTCGAGCCACATGGCGAAACCCAGCCCATCGGGCGTCTGCTGGGGTTCGAGCTGCACCTCGGGGCGCTTGTTCGCGATACCCAGGAGGAATCGGGCGACGCGGTCGGCGCCGACAACCGGCCGGCGAGCGGCGCTGACGTGTCCGCCGCCATCCGAACGCAACACGACCTTCGGGTCGAGCACCGCGACCAGCTCGTCGAGCCGACCCGATTGCGCGGCTGCCGCGAAAGCCCACACCACCCGGTCGTGTTCCTCCCGCGAAACCCGACGCGCGACGGCGCTCTGTACCCGACGGCGGGCAGATGCCGCGAGCTGGCGACACGCGGCATCCGTTCTGCCGACCACCTCAGCGACCTCGCGAAAGGGCACCGCGAACACCTCGTGCAGCACGAAGACCACGCGCTCTGCCGGTGTCATCGATTCCAGCACTGTCAGGAGCGCGCTGGAGACCGATTCGTCCAGGCTCACGCGGTCAAGCGGGTCCCGCGCGTCAGCAGTGGCGGATCCACGGGGATCTGCAAATGCCGTCACCGGAACCGGCTCAGGTAGCCACTCGCCGACGTAGTTCTCGCGGCGCGCCCGCGCGCTCCCGAGCATGTCCATGCAGACCCTGCCAGCCACGCGGGTCAACCATGCGCGCGGCGACACGATCGACGCCCGCTCCTGATCGGAGAGGCGGTACCAGCGCACGTAGGTCTCTTGCACGGCATCCTCGGCCTCGGCGATCGTGCCCAGCATCCGGAACGCCAGCGAGACGAGGTGACGGCGCTCGGCGATCGCCTCGTCGTCGACGGTCTGATCACTCATCGGTTCTCCCGGAGCCACCGTACTGATCCAGCCAGTCCGAGAATGTCTGCGACCCGAGGCGCGCGTCGGGTCCCGGCAGCAATCCGCCGTTCGCCATCGCCGTACCCAACCCGCCCGGCAGACGCACTTCGAACACCCGCGCCTTCGATCCGATCTGGCGCAGGTACCTGCGGGCGAGGTCGGCCATCCGCTCCTCGCGCGGACCCGCAAGGTCGGGCGCGTCGCCGTGGGCTCCGCTCTCGACGATCTGCAGCAGAGCCGCAGCAGCCTCTGCAGCTGCCACCGGCTGCGAGCGCATCCGCGGCACGAGGTGTGCGCCGAGGACCTTCGCCTGGGCGAGCACCTGAACGGCGAACTCGTGGAACTGCGTCGCCCGCAGAATCGACCAGTGCCCGGCGGATGCCGCCACCCGCTGCTCCTGCAGGAACTTGCCCGCGTAGTAGCCGTGGGGAGCCTGCGCCGCACCCACGATCGACAGCGCGACGTGGTGAACGTCGGCGCCGCGGGCAGCCGCGAGCAGGTTCTCAGTCACCGCCCCGAAGAACTCGCGAGATGCTCGGGCCGATAGCGTCTGGATCGATGCGACGTCGATGACAGCATCCGCTCCTTCGATAGCGGCTCGCACGCCGTCGCCTGCCACCAGATCGACGCCGTTCGAGCGCGAGAGCACGACGACCTCGTGCCCGGCTCTCGTCGCTTGCTCGACGATGTGGTGACCCACCGTTCCGGTTCCACCTGCAACGGCGATGCGCATGATCTCTCCTCGTCCGCGCCGTCACGACCAGGACGCACGCTCTCATCATTCAGGACGACGCAGCGCCCCAGAACGTGAGGTGGCTCCTCATTCAGACCTCGAATCGAAGGATTGTCTGACTATAGTCAGACATATGAGTTCGATCCCGCCTGATCCTGTTCTCGCCCGCGCGGAGCTGCGCGCATTCAATAGAACCGTCACCGAACGCATTGGCGTTCTCGAAGCCCAGTACCTCGACCGCGGCCGGTC
>NZ_JASBSF010000218.1 GCF_030149085.1 Microbacterium sp.
GATTCGAGAAAACCGGGCGCGTCCGGTAATCTCTTGGAGGTTGACGACGCGAGTCGTCGTCACGATCGGGGCTATAGCTCAGGCGGTTAGAGCGCTTCACTGATAATGAAGAGGTCCCAGGTTCAAGTCCTGGTAGCCCCACGCAAGCCCCGGGGCCTTAGCTCAGTTGGTAGAGCGCCTGCTTTGCAAGCAGGATGTCAGGAGTTCGAATCTCCTAGGCTCCACGCATTTTTGATAGATCGTGCGCATCCTTTGACTGATGCGTTGTGCTGAATCACTCCCGCCTCGGCGGGCATCTATGTCGTAGATCAGATCGCCCGCTAGGAAAGCTCAGTGTCCGTGTTGTTGGGCCACCATCCGTTCGCACCTCGAACTTAGTTGGACAACATGGGCGCTGCCGCGAGGTGAAATGGGTCGCTGAGCCCTTTGCGCCGAAGCAGCGCACGGATTTACTAGGATGCCTTCTTCGCAGACCCACGGACTACTATGCGTCCCGTGGCGCTGGACTCCGACACGAACTTTCCAGTCGCGGCGCTTTTCGGCACGTGCACAGTGTAGGAACCCGTCTTTGCGTTACGCGCGGCAGTGCTCTTCTTGGCGGCCATGGGCGACTCCTACTCTTTTCCTCAGGCTAGTTATCTTTCGTCGAGAACGCGACACCGTTGATGCGTGTTCCCCACGCTGCGCTCAACTCGGAGGCAGCATTGATCCACTCGTCTTGGCGCGCAAGCAGCGCCGATGTTGTTTGAGCTAGTCCAAACGTGAGGACGCCCGTTGCGAAGTCGGGGTGGGTTCCGTCACCAGCAAAGACGGGGATAGCCAATACTGATCGCCACGTTGGACTAACACCCGCGGCGCGCTCCACGTCCCTGAGCTTGACCTCTTCGGATCCGATCGCCTCGCCCGCGATCCATGGACTATCGTGTCCGGTCGGCACGAGCTTCAGCTGCCGCACACCGGCGTAATACGTGCCCTCCGATGCCCATCGAGCGAGCTTGCCTCGTGCATTGGCCAACCAAAATGTGGCCCGGTACGCGGGACTGCCGAGCGCTGCCGCGATCATCTCTGCATCTGCTTCGAGTTGCTCAACATACTCGCGTTGAAGTGTTCCGAATCTCCGAGTGTGGGCGTCCCATATGCGGCGTGATCGCTCAGCCGGGGTTAGGTAGCTATCACTCCCTGCGTGCCTCAGTTCTCGGATCACGAGGGCTACATCGGCGAGGTCGTGCAGGGTTAGTGCCTGTAGACCGATTGACTCCCACTCTGAGGTGAGCGCATCCTCGATTGTTTCGAACGTTTCACGGTCAAGACCGAGTCCCTCGCGCACAATTGTTACTAGGGCACGGTATCTCGGCTTCTCGTCGCGAACAATGAGATGCAGCCAATGGCGGATGTCCGGATCGCGGTAGGACGTCCCGGCAAGGAGTAGAGGGCCGCGTGCGAGAGCCGAGGACAAGAACTGTCGTTGCCATGCGTGAGGGTCGGCGACAAGCTCTGCGAAGTCGTTGTAACCAACGACAGCTGAGTACTCGTTCCCGCCGAACACCGCCCCATGAAGATGGTGAACAGTTGGCACGTCGGGCTCTGCTTGACCCTCAGTATCCATGACTACTACAGGTGCGCCGCTAGTTAGCGCCGCCGACTCCAAGAGATCGTCGAAATTCAGGGTGGCGAGCGTGGTTGCCCCCGGCATTGCAGCAAAGTGACCCGCTGCCGCAAGGTGAAGCGGCGAGGGGTCGGCGCTACTAGGAGGTCGGCCGTACAGCGCCTCATTTAGGTGAGCGGCCCAGCTCGATCCAGAGCGTGCGTGCGCCGCCTCTAGCACGATCATGGGATCTTGCTTGCTGAGCAGCACCTTGGCTGCAGTGGAGGTCGTCACGAGTCCGCTCAGAACCGCGATTCGCGTGGCGAAGTCGTCCCAAGTCGGGAGACCGGAGGGTGCTGACGCGCCCGCCCCAAGCACGACAGTCAGATGGGTGTCACCAGTAAGCGCGGCGAAACTCTCCATGACCTTCCGGTCGATGTCGGGTGCACTCACGATCTCACGTTATCGATGGCCCCAGACATACCGCACCACCACACCGACGGCCGAGGCCCTCGAAGATCTGGGAAACTCGTTCACCGTGAGATTGGCACTCATCTGTCGAACCCCCGAGGCACTCCTGCCTCTTGCACAGCGTCACGTGCGTGAAACAGCCGGCGCGTAGCGTTGCGTCACCGCGACACGCGCGTGCGCGGCGAAGGGAGCGAACGTGTCGGCGCTGCGGTTTGGGGTCTTCGAGGTCTACGGCCCGCAAGTGGGTGGCACGCTCAGCTGGCCGCATCCGCTCAGCGACTCGATCGACTTCGCCGACCCCGAGCGCTGGGTGCGCCTTGCGAAGGTGATGGATGCCACCGGCTTCGACTTCCTCTTCTTCGCCGACGGGTACGGTTACCCGATCGTCGGCGATGACATCAGCGCGGATGCCGTCGCGCACGGCATCAACTTCTCGGGCTACGACCCGGCGACGCTCCTGCCCGTGCTCATGCGTGAGACATCCAACCTCGGATTCGTCGTCACCGCGACCACCGGCATTGACCATCCGGTGCAACTTGCCCGCCGCTTCTCGACGCTCGATGCGATCTCGGGAGGGAGGATCGGCTGGAACATCGTCACCGGCGCATCGCAGAACGCGGTGGCCGAACTCTTCGGCCACGACGAGATGGTTGCCCACGACACCCGATACGCGATGGCCGAAGAGTATGTCTCGCTCGCACGGCGGTACTGGGAGGATGCCTGGAGCGACGACGCGCTCGTGGCCGACCGTGAGTCCGGAGTGTACGCGCAGCGGTCCGGCATCCATCGCGTGGTCTACGACGGTGACCACTACCGCTCCCGCGGGTACTACGGCGCCCCGCCCACGCCGCAACGCACGCCGCTGCTCTTTCAGGCTGGAACATCCCCAGCCGGAAGGTCATTTGCTGCCCGCCACACCGAGTGCGTCTTCGTGCAGGCGACGACACCGAGCCACACGGCATCGGCGGTCTCTGACCTGCACCGTCGCGCGCGCGAAGCGGGGCGAACCACTCCGCTCGTGACGATGGCGGGGCTCACCGCCATCGTTGCCGAGACCTCCGCCGAGGCACGGGAGCTCGCCGACGAATTCGACCGGATGCAGACCGACGATGTGGTCGCGACCCTCTATGCAGGAAACACCGGCATCGATCTGCGAACCCTCGATCCAGACCAGACCCTGCACCAGGTGCTCGACGCTGGTGGGCCCATCGGACAGATGGGTACCAGCAACATCGAGCGATTCCTGGGCAGCGCCGACAGGCCCGCCCCGACGGTCCGAGAAATCCTGGACGAGCTGCGGGGGCGCGGCACGCGGGGCTTCCGGCTTGTCGGAGACCCGACCCAGGTCGCGGACGGCGTTGAGGAGCTCGCTGCCCGCACCGGACTCGACGGATTCCTCATCGAGCCGGTCTTCGGAACGCGGGACGTTGCGGCGTTCGGAGACCTCGTCCTACCGATCCTGCGTGAGCGGGGGCGGCTCGCGCCGCACCGCGCCGATGCGACGTTCCGGTCCCGCATGCAGGAGACGCAGCCGGCAGCTCCCGTATCGTGAATCCATGGATCTGCGGGTCGCGGCGTATTCGATCGTCATCGACGACGACCGACGCATGCTGCTCGCGCACTGGAACGAGGGCGGCGCATCGGGATGGACCCTTCCGGGCGGTGGTCTCGAGCCGGGTGAGAGCCCGGATGCCGCAGCCCGGCGCGAAGTTCAGGAAGAGACCGGTTACCGTGTCGCGCTCGATGAACTTCTCGGCATCCATTCGCGGGTGATTCCCGCCCACCGGCGCCTGGTGCCCGGATCCGACCTGCCGTTGCAGGCACTGCGCATCGTCTACCGCGCCCACGTCACCGGCGGGGAGCTGCGCAACGAGACGGACGGCACGACCGATCGCGCGGAATGGTTTCCGCTGACGCAGGTGCGCAGGCTCAAGCGGGTCAGTCTCGTGAACATCGGCCTGCGGATGGCGGGACTCGGCTCCTTCACGCGCTGAGCGCGCCAGCACAAACGACTGCGGCGCCCGGAAGCCGAGCGCCGCAGTGAAAGCCGATCTGGATCAGGCGTCGGGAGCGCGCAGCGGGTCGTCGGCAACCCACAGCTCGTCGTCAGCCCGCAGCGTCTGCCAAGCGGCGTAGAGCACACCGGCTGCGGCGATCACACCGAGGATGATGGCGAAGACGCCACCGGCACCGATTCCCTGCTTCTGCGGCTCGAGCGCCGAAAGCCTCTTGGACAGCTTCTTCGAGACATCCTTGCCGTACTTGTCGGCGAGCTTGGCGTACTTCTTGGCGTCGGGCGCCGACAGTCCGCGGCCCGCGGCGAGCTTCGCGCGGGTCTCGTTTGCTGCGTCCCAGGCCGAGAGCGCGGAACCGACGACGGCTCCGGTCGCGGGGATGGCGCGGTTGGTCAGGAACGACTTGGATGAGGCGAGTCCGCGCTGCACATATGGCTGGGCGTAGCGGCCGTAGGCCTCCTGGACCTGGGGAACGACCTGCTCGCGGCCGTAGTTGCCCAGCTGCCGACCGGCTTCCCGGGCGATGTCAGCGGCTTCGCCGACCAGCACCTGCTGCGACTCCCAAATGTCGTTCGCGTGCTTCTGGAGCTTGCGGAGTTCCTTCTTGCGCTTGCGGCTGAGGCTCACGGGGCCCTCCCTGTCGTGTCGACGTGGTCTTCCCATCTTGCCATGTGAGCCGCAGACGGGAAGTGTTCACGGCGAACTCTGAAAGAATGGCCGCATGCCTCAGCACACCGCGGTCGCCACGATCCACACCAACCACGGCGACATCGTCGTCAACCTGTTCGGGGACCAGGCCCCGCGCACCGTCCAGAACTTCGTCGGTCTCTCCGACGGAAGCCGTGAGTGGACGCATCCGGCCACCGGCAAGCCGGGCGAGGGCGCGCTCTACACGGATGTCATCTTCCACCGCATCATCGAAGGCTTCATGATTCAGGGCGGCGACCCGCTCGGCGTCGGTACGGGAGGTCCGGGATACAACTTCAACGACGAGATCAGCCCCGAGCTGACCTTCACCGAGCCCTACCAGCTCGCGATGGCCAACGCGGGCCTGCGCCGCAACGCGATCACCGGCCAGCCCGAGGGGACGAACGGCTCCCAGTTCTTCATCACGGTTCCCGGCCAGGGCGGTCGTGGTCCCGAGTGGTTGCAGGGCAAGCACACGATCTTCGGTGAGGTGGCGGATGACGAGTCTCGCCGTGTCGTCGACGCCATCAGCGCCGTCGCGACGGGGCCTGGCGATCGCCCGATCGAGCCTGTCGTCATTTCGTCGATCGACATCGCTTCGGTCTGACGGGAGTCGGCATCTGCCGTGACGACGTCCGACGCGTTCCGCAGCAACCGGGACAACTTCTGCTACCGGCACCCTGACCGACAGAGTTTCGTGCTGTGCCAGCGCTGCATGCGCACCATCTGTCCGGAGTGTCAGACGCAGGCCGCGGTCGGAGTCATCTGCCCGGAGTGCATGCGAGAGCAACGCGCGACCCAGACGAGCGCGCAGAAGAAGGCCGAGCGTCGCTGGTCGAGGGCGCCGATGGCGGTCGGGACGCAGCGACCTACCGCGACGTACGCCATCATCGTGATCACCGCAGCGGTGTTCGTGCTGCAGTTGCTCATCCCCGCAATCGAGGGCATGTTCGCCTTCAACAGCGCCTACGTGATCCCGTCTATCGCGTTCGAGCCGTGGCGGCTGTTCACGGCGATCTTCCTGCACTCGAGCTTCTTCCACATCGGATTGAACATGCTCGCGCTCTGGATGATCGGGCGGTCGCTGGAGCCGCTGCTCGGCCATGGCAGATTTGTCGCGCTCTACCTGCTCTCTGGCCTCGGCGGATCGGTGGGCGTCGCGTTGATTGCGCCCGGGACCTGGGTGGTCGGAGCCTCCGGCGCGGTGTTCGGACTCCTCGGCGCTCTGCTCGTGATCGGGCGGCACATCGGGGCGAACATCACCGGCATCCTGATCGTGCTCGGCATCAACCTCGTGATCGGGTTCGTTCCCGGCTACAACATCGCCTGGCAGGCGCACGTTGGCGGTCTGGTCGTTGGCGCAGTCATCGGGCTCGTCTTTGCACGTACGCGTACGCGCGCTCGGCAGCCGCTGCAAATCGGACTGCTCGTGGCGATCGGTGTCGGGCTGCTCGCCCTGCTCGCGATCCCCGCGGTGTTCTACGTGTAATCCATCCACAGATTCATCCACACCTGGGGATGAATCACAGCCGTGTAATTCGGTGGGGGCGAATCCGTACGGCTAGCGCCAGCGTGTGGTCATCAGGAAGCCGACGAAGGCGATCCCGAAACCGATGACCAGGTTCCACGCGTCGATCCCGGGAATCGGGTACTGCATGCCGCTGATGTAGAAGACGAGCACCCACACCAGTCCGAGCAGCATGAGTCCGATCATCACCGGCTTGAACCAAACCGGGTTCGGTGCGGAATCCGCGCTACTGCTCTCGACGATCGGGTCGTCGTCGTTGCTCTGGCGTGCCATGCGCACAAGTCTAACTGCCAGGGCTCCTCCAGCAGGAGACGAATAGAATCGCCGGTGATGTACGGCGCCCGGTGATCTGGGCCGGGGCGAGGACTCAGACGAGAGGGGATACGCGTGGCTGATGCGGAGGAAGTGCCGCACCCGACCCGCCGATCGCGTCGCCCAGCGAAGCGCCGCCGCCGGGTGAGTGTCCTTGGTGTGATCGGGGAACTGCTCATCACCCTGGGTGTGCTGGCATTCCTGTACGTCGGGTGGCAGCTGTGGCTCGGGGACGTGATCCAGGGCGCGCAGAAGAACGCCGCCGGCAGCGAGTTGTCGCAGCAGTGGGAGCAGGCAGCTGAGACGGCATCTCCCACGCCGGATGCGTCCGCCTCGCCGGATCCGACAGCGACGACCGAGGCCGAGGTCCCCATTCCCGTTCTTGGCCAGCCCGACGACGCGCAAGCCTTCGCCATCATGCGGGTGCCCCGCTGGGGGCCGGACTACAGCGTCACGATCGCCGGCGGTGTGACACGCGCACGAACACTCGACCCCATCGGGATCGGCCATTACCCCGGCACCCAGATGCCGGGAGAGGCCGGGAACTTCGCCGTTGCCGGCCACCGCACAACCTACGGAAAGCCGTTCTCCGACATCGAGACGCTGCGCATCGACGACGCGATCGTCGTCGAAACCGAGGCCGGGTGGTACACCTACAGGTTCCGCACTCTCGAGTACGTGAAGCCGACCGAAACATCGGTGCTTGACGCCGTTCCGCAGATGGATGTCACTGCCGGCGACGCCTACATCACGATGACCAGCTGCAGTCCGCGCTGGAGCATGACGGAGCGGATCGTCGCGTATGGCGTGTTCGAATCGTTCACTCCGAGGGATGCGGGCCCGCCGGCATCCCTCACGGAAGGAATCGCCTGATGTACGCAGCACTGTGGCACGTGCTACCCGGCCCGTGGTGGGTGAAGGCCGCGATCCTGACGGTGATGGCCGCCGCTGTTCTGTACGGCCTGGTCTTCTACGTCTTCCCCTGGATCAGTGAACTGACCACTCCGCAGGACGCGACAGTCGGGTGACCGCCGATTCGCCGACCCTCGGCCCGGTACTTGTGGTCGACAACCACGACAGCTTCGTCCACACCCTCGTGGGGTACCTGCACGAGTTGGGCGCCACGACCGTGATGGTCGAGGCAGACCAGATCACCGCGGATGCCGTTCCGCGGCTCGTCGGTGATCACGCCGGCATCCTCGTCTCTCCCGGGCCCGGGCGTCCCGCCGACACTGCGGCATCGAAGCATCTCGTTCGGGAGGCTGTCGAGCAGCGTGCTCCCATGCTCGGCGTGTGCCTCGGGCACCAAGTGATAGCCGAGGCGCTGGGTGCCCGGGTGACCGTCGCCCCGGAACTCTTCCACGGCGTCACGTCGCCGGTGACTCACGACGCGTCGATGCTGTTTTCCGGCATCCCGTCGCCGTTCATCGCCAACCGGTATCACTCACTGTCGGTTGATCCCGACACAATCCCTGAGAGCCTTGTGGTCACCGCCCGCACCGACAGCGGGATCGTGATGGGAGTCGCCCACCGCGACGCGCCGCTGTGGGGTGTGCAGTTCCATCCCGAGAGCGTGCTCACCGAGGGCGGCTACCGGCTGTTGGCGAACTGGCTGGTGAAGGTCGGCTACCCGGATGCCGTCGAACGATCGGGCATGCTTCGACCACACGTCGCCGCTGGCGTGTGAGTCTGGCCTCGTCATCCGAGGTCAGAGTTCGTGAGAGTGGAGGGTCAGCCGGAGCAGTAGGTCAACGTGATTGTCGAGCGTACGGGCACCTCACCGGGCGCGAGTGACTGGGCGATGACGACGGGCGGGGTGGTCGCGGGGCACGACGTGTCTTCCTGCGTTTCGACCGTCAACTGGGTGTCGGGGGCTTCGAGTTCCCGCGTTGCTGCCTCGACGGTGTAGCCGGTGACGTCGTTGATCAGAACACGTCCCGTCGCAACGACGAGATCGACGCTGCTGCCGACTGCCACCTCGTCGCCTCCTGCCGGATCCGCAGCGATGACGATTCCGGCGTCGAGGGCGGGGTCGTTACGCGAAGTGACAGTGCCCACCTTCAGACCGACCTGCTCGAGGGCCTGCGCGGCAGTCTCCTGGGTCAGGCCCGTGAGAGCCGGCACAGCCACGAGCTCTTGCCCCGTCGAAACGTAGACCTTGATTTCCTGGTTCACCTCGACCGAGACATCCGTGCCGGGCTCTGTCCTGATGACGTTTCCCTCGGCCACCGCGACGCTTGGCTCTTCGACGCGCACGGGAACCAGATCGTTCGCGATCAGTTCCTCCGCGGCCCGTTCGTAGGTCATGCCGGTCACGTCGGGGACGATCCGCGAGTTGCTGGGTACGCTCTCGCCGCCGCGCGGAATGGTGAGCACCCAGAACAGCACCGAGATCAGCAACACGGCGAGGATCGCGACGCCCGCCCAGACCCACGCGACCGGGGGACCTGACTGTGTGCGTCGCATCGTCGTGTCGGTCGAAAGCTGCCGGAGCGACCGAGCGGTCTCCGCGGCCTGCCGCGGGTTGGGGCCGTAGAGCTCGCTGGTCAGCGTTCCCAACTGCCGGCGCGAGGGCGCCTTGCCGGTCAGGGCATGAGTCAGTGCGGCTCGAAAGGATGCCGCGTCTTGGTAACGCTGGTAGGGATCCTTCGCGAGAGCGCGAAGCACGACGGCATCCAACGCACGCGGGATCTCTTCGTTGATCTCCGACGGTGTGAGCGGGGTCTCGCTGACGTGTTGGTACGCGACGGCAACCGAGGACTCGCCCCGAAACGGCGCGCGGCCGGTCAACATCTCATAGAGCACGACACCTGTGGAATACAGGTCGGCACGGGCGTCGACCGGTTCGCCCTTCGCCTGCTCGGGTGAGAAGTAGGCGGCAGTGCCGAGGATGGCGGTGGTCTCGGCAACGGTTGACGATGAATCCGAAACCGCGCGAGCGATACCGAAGTCCATCACCTTGATGTGATCGTCGGCGGTGACCATGACGTTGCCGGGCTTGATATCGCGGTGCACGACGCCCGCCCGGTGCGAGTACTCGAGAGCCTCAAGGATGCCGTCGGCGTAGGCGACCGCACGGTCGGCCTCGAGAGGACCGTCCTCGATCACGTCCTTCAGCAGTCGCCCCGTCACCAGTTCCATGACGATGTACGGCACGGGCTGGGTCGTCCCGTCGGGAAGGGACTCGGTCTCTTCGCCGGCGTCGAACACGCGCACGATGGTGGGGTGCGACATCCGCGACGCAGCCTGTGCCTCTAGACGGAAGCGCGTCCGGAACCCGGCATCCCGAGCGAGCTCGGGATTGAGGACCTTGATCGCGACGTCACGGCCGAGCGTCAGATCGTATCCGCGATACACCGACGCCATGCCGCCGCGGCCGATCGACTCGTCGATCCGGTAGCGGCCCGACAGCACGCGAGAATCGTCGGTCACACTACCCCTCCCTGACTGAGCCAGTCTCCTCAGCCTAGTCGAGCGCTTCCTGTGAACCCCCGGTCAGGGCGTGTTCGTCGGGTTGGGGGTCGAGGCGGGCTGGATCTGAACCTGCATCTTCGGCGAGGCATCCGAGGTTCGCTGTTCGGACCCGCTGCACAGTGCCGTATAGGACGCCGTC
Organism: Microbacterium sp.; assembly: GCF_030149085.1. Lineage (GTDB taxonomy): Bacteria > Actinomycetota > Actinomycetes > Actinomycetales > Microbacteriaceae > Microbacterium. Next base: position 10,212 of record NZ_JASBSF010000218.1, read on the forward strand.
AGAGTCTGACCCGCGGCGTTGGCGATGAGGATCGCCTCCTCACGGTCGTTCGGGGCGAACGTGCGCTGCGAGGTGCCGTCGACGGTGAAGACCGCGTTCTGCAGAGTGACGGTGTAGCCACTGAGCGTCCCGGTCCCGGTCGGGCAGGTGAAGCTGTCCCACGTGAGGGTGACGGTCGAGCCGGCGACGGCGGGCGCACCACCCTGGATAGCGGGCGGGTTGCTCGGTCCGCCGATGGGGGTGACCTGGCCGTAGCACGAGATCGTGAGCGCCTTCGTCGGCTCGATGTTGCCGGTCGGGTTGACCTGCCAGACGACACCGACCTGCGAGTCATCCGGAGCCGGAGTACCCGTGTCGGTGACGACCTCGAGCACACCTGCATCCTTCGCAGTCTGCACTGCCTGCTCGCACTGCATGCCCACCAGGTTCAGGGCGTCGATGTTGATGCGCGTCTCGCTGGGCGAGGGCGTCGGTGTCGATGCGCTGGGAGACGGTGCCGACGACGAGTTCGTGGGCTCAGGCGCCGGCTGCTGGTTGGCAACGAGAGCCCAGATCGTGCCGCCGAGAACAAGAACCAGCAGCACGATGAGCGCAACGAGTGGCCAGGTCCACGGGCTGCGCTTGCGCGGCGCGGGCTCTTCGGCCGGGGTCTCCGGAGCAGGCATCAGCCGGGTCTCGGCGGATGTCGCGGCGGACGTCAGCAGGGCTGTTGCATCGTCGGCGGCGATGGCTCCCGTGGCGATCGCGGGAATCGCTTCTGCTGCCGCGGCGACGTCGCCGCGGCGAAGCGCCGTTGCGGCGCGAGCGACGGCAGCGGCGGTGGCGGGGCGGTCCTCGGGCTTCTTGGCGATCATCGCCATGACGAGGTTCTGTACCGGCACAGCGACGGTCGGCGGCAGCGGTGGCGGCTGCTCGTTGATCTGGGCCATCGCGATCGCGACCTGCGACTCGCCGGTGAACGGGCGCTTGCCTGCCAGGCATTCGTAGGCGACGATGCCGAGCGAGTAGATGTCGGTAGCGGGGGATGCCGGGTGACCGGATGCTTGCTCGGGCGAGAGGTACTGCACAGTTCCCATGACCTGACCAGTGGCAGTCAGGGGAACCTGGTCGGCGATGCGCGCGATACCGAAGTCGGTGATCTTGACGCGGCCGTCCGGGGTGATCAGCAGGTTCCCAGGCTTGATGTCACGGTGCACGAGACCGGCGGCGTGTGCCGCCTGCAGGGCTGCCGAGGTCTGGGCGATGATGTCGAGCGTCTTATCGGTCGACAGTGAACCGTCCCGCTCGAGGATGGTCGAGAGAGCCTCACCTGGCACGAGTTCCATCACCAGGAACGCGCTGCCATTCTCTTCGCCGTAGTCGAAGACGCTGGCGATGCCCTCATGGTTGACGAGGGCAGCGTGCCGGGCCTCGGCGCGGAAGCGCTCCAGGAAGCCGGGGTCGCCCATGTACTCGTCTTTGAGGATCTTGATGGCAACCGTCCGTCCGATGACGTGGTCTGTTGCTTCCCAGACCTCGCCCATGCCGCCGATCGCGATCCGCGAATCCAGCTCGTAACGGCCTCCGAAGGTCACACCCTGCGTCGGTCTCATTTGTTCAGCACCGCCTCCATGACCTTCTTCGCGATAGGGGCCGCGATGAGGCCCCCGTATCCCGACTGACCCATTCCGCCACCGTTCTCCACGACGACTGCCACTGCCACCTCGGGATCGTCGGCAGGCGCGAACCCGGTGAACCAGAGGGTGTACGGCTTGTCGGGTCCGTTCTCCGCCGTACCCGTCTTACCGGCCACGTCGACGCCCTCTATTCTTGCATTCGAGGCGGCGCCGTTTTCGACATTCGCGACCATCATGGCGACCATCTCCTCGTTCATCTCGGGACTCAGTGCCTCACCGAAGACGCTGTTCTCGAACGTCTGCTGCACCGACAGGTCCGGGCCGATGACCTGATCGACCATCCGGGGGTTCATGACGATCCCGCCGTTGGCGATTCCGGCAGAGACCATCGCCATCTGCAGCGGTGTCGCGGTCACCTGTCCCTGGCCGAAGCCGGTGAGAGCCGTCTGGGGGGCATCGAGCCCGCGGGGGTAGCTCGACGGAGTCGAGTCCAGGGGGATGCTGAACGAGAGGTTGAATCCGAACTTCTCGGCCTGCTGACGGATCGCCTCGTCGCCGAGCTCCACAGCAAGCTGAGCCATCGGGATGTTGCAGCTCAGGCGCAGCGCGTCGGCGATCGACACCGTCTCGCCAGCGCCGCATGTCCCGCCCGTATCGTTGCGGATCGTGTTGGAAGACTGCGGCAGCTGCCAGATGGCGGGGTTCGGAATCTGGGAATCGGGCGTGTACTGACCGGACGCGAGAGCCGCGGCGACGACCACGACCTTGAATGTCGAACCGGGCGGGTTGAGATCTCCCGCGATGGCGCGGTTGTAGAGCGGGTTGAACGGATCCGCGAGCAGGGCAGCGTAGTCATCCTCGACCTGAGCCGTATCGTGCGACACGAGCAGGTTCGTGTCGTAGCTGGGGCTCGTGACCATCGCGAGGACACGACCGGTGTCGGGTTCGATGGCGATGACCGCGCCCTGCAGGTCGCCGAGCGCCTCATAGGCGGCACGCTGGATGTCGGCATCCAACGAGAGCACGACATTGGAGCCACGCGGCGGCTGTCCGGTGAGGATCTGTTCGATGCGGGAGAGGAACTGTGAGCTCGCGGTGCCGCTGAGCTCGTCGTTCATCGCCTGCTCGATGCCGGTGGCCTGCCCGACGACAGGGATCACGCCGGTCACGGGGGCCCACATGTCGGGGTCGACGTAGACGCGCTGCCAGCTGAAGACGTCGCTCGAGGGAACGGATGATGCGATCGCCGAGCCGCTCGCGATGATGGACCCGCGCTGCACCTCGTAGGAGTCGTAGAGGGCGCGTTTGTTCTGCGGGTAGTCAGCGAGGTCTGCCGACTGGATTCCCTGGATCCACGTGGTGGAGGCCAATAGCGCGAGGAACATCATCAGCATCAGGATGCTGAGCCGGCGCAATTCCTTGGTCATCGTGCCATCACCCCCGTCATCCGATCACCGCACGGGGACGGCTGCGGACGGCATCTGAGATGCGCAGCAGCAGTGCCACGATGATCCAGTTGGCAACGAGCGAGGATCCGCCCGCTGCCAGGAACGGTGTCGTCAGCCCCGTAACGGGGATGATCCGGGTCACGCCGCCGACCATGATGAACACCTGGAGGGCGATCGTGAAGGCCAGGCCGGTTGCGAGGAGCTTGCCGAAGTCGTCTTGACCGGCGACACCGATCCGGATGCCGCGGGCAACGAACACCATGTACAGCAGCAGGATCGCGAAGACACCGGCAAGACCGAGTTCCTCTCCCAGGCTCGGCAGGATGTAGTCGCTCTGCGATAGCGGCGTGATGTAGGGGCGACCTTGCCCGAGCCCGGTGCCGATGAGCCCGCCGTGGGCGAGACCGTAGATTCCCTGCACGAGTTGGTAGCTGCCGCCGGTGGCGTCGATGCGCTCGACGTTGAAGGGATCGAGCCAGTTGTCGAAACGACCACCGACGTAGGGCAGGACCCGCGATGCGAGGTAGGCGCCGATGCCGGCAAGCACCAGACCGATGACGACCCAGGAGGTCTTTCCGGTGGCCACGTACAGCATCGCCACGAACATCCCGAACAGCAGCAGTCCGGTGCCGAGGTCGCGCTGCAGCACGATGATGCCGAGCGAAATCAGCCACAGTACGAGGAGGGGGCCGAGCTCGCGCGCTCGCGGCCACGTCATGCCGAGGAACCGGGTGCCGACAGAGCTCAGGCTCTCGCGGGTGCGCACGAGGTAACCGGCGAAGAAGATCGCCAGCGAGATCTTGGCGAGCTCGCCGGGCTGGAACGAGAAGATCCCCAGCGACACCCAGACGTCGGCGTTCGCGTCGGTTCCCAGGCCCGGCACGATCGGAAGCAGGAGCAGCGCGATACCGGCGAACCCGAAGATGTAGGTGTACCGGAACAGGACGCGGTAGTTGCGCAGCGTGATCACGACGGCGAGGCATCCGAGGATCGCGATCCCCGCCCACGCGAGCTGGCGGACGGACGCCGCATCCCACCCCTCGTCACCGATCGCGAGATCGATGCGGTAGATCATCGCGATTCCGAGTCCCGTGAGCAGCGTCGCGATCGGCACGACGAACGGGTCGGCGTCGCGCGCCCAGACGCGCAGCGCGATGTGGACGGCGATCACCGTGGTGAACAGTCCACCGAAGGCGATGAGGTAGCCGGGCGCGATCTCGCCCATGACGCCGAGCTGCACGAGTACGAGCGCACCGAGGGAGAGCACGAGCGCGAACAGCAGCAGGCCGAGTTCGCGGTTGCGCTGCTTCTGCGGGGTCCGCAACCTCTTGAGCGCGCGGACGACAGCCGTATCGGCCGCGATCTCCGACGCCGGTTCGCGCATGATGGCGGGATCAGCCACTGGGCACCTCCGCCCGGGAGTCGAGCCTGTCGACGATGGCCCGCGCGTCGGCGAGGGAACGTGCCGAGATCGTACGCTCCACGGTTGCGCGGTCGAAGGACTGCAGATCGGCGAGCAGGATGCCGGTGTCTTCGTACGGGGTCGAGAGCGAGATCGGACCGATGTTCTGTTGGATGCCGCGGTAGATCACGACGGTGTCGTCGTCGGCGCCGACGAAGAAGCGCGTCTGCGTCCACTGGTAGGCGCCGAAGAGCGCGACGCCGATCATCGCGAGCACGATCACGAAGCCCGCGATCCAGGCGAGTCTGCGACGACGCGAGCGGCGCCGGTCCTCCTCGATGAGCTCTTCAAGGAACTCGGGCGCCGGCTCGAAGTGCGTGGGATCGTTGGCTGCCTGCCTTGCGGGGTGCAGCCAGCTCGTACGGGAGCTGCGGGCGGCAGGAATGTCGATGCCGGCGGGGTTGGACGCCGAACCGACAACCGTCGGGGTTCCCGAGAACAGCGGATGCCGCCCCCCGACATCCACAAGCACGATCGTGACGTTGTCGGGAGCTCCGGCATCCAGGGCCATCTTCAGCAGAGCGTCAGCGGTGCGGGCCGGAGCAAGATCTGCCCCGAGCGCCTTGGCCGTCTGCGTGTCGGGGACGACGCCGCACAGTCCGTCGGAGCACAGGAGCCAACGGTCGCCGGGCTGAGTCGGCATGACGAACGTGTCGATCTCGGGGTTCGGCGACATGTCGCCGAGCACGCGCATCAGTACCGAGCGACGCGGGTGGTAGCGCGCTTCCTCGGGGGTGATGCGACCCGAATCCACAAGACGCTGGACGAACGTGTGGTCGGTGGTGATCTGCGTTAGTGCTCCGTCGCGGTACAGATACACGCGCGAGTCGCCGATGTGGGCGATGACGGCGTAGTCGTCGACCATCGCGAGGGCGCTGACCGTCGTTCCCATGCCGGCAAGTTCTGGGCGCGCGGCGACGGTGTTGATGAGGGCAGCCGCGGCGTCGGTGATCGCCTCACCGAGTGCCCGTTCGGCTGCCGCGGGCGACTCGAACGGGCGGTCGAGGTCCGCGAGTTGCGCGATCGCGATGCTCGAAGCCACGTCACCGCCGGCGTGGCCGCCCATCCCGTCGGCGACGATGAACAGGTTGGATCCGGCGTACCCGGAATCCTGGTTGTTCGATCGCACCTTGCCGGTGTGCGACAGCGCCGCGCTGGATCCTTCGAAGACCATTACGGGTCGGCCGTCACTTCCGCAGTTCGAAGGTCGTGGCGCCGACCTTGATCGGGGCGCCGATCTTCACCTCGACCGGCGCGCTCACACGCGCGCCGTCATGCCACGTGCCGTTTGTCGAATCGAGGTCCTGCAGCATCCACTGCTCTCCCCAGAGCAGGAGCCGGGCGTGGTGGCTCGAGGTGTAATCGTCACGGATGACCAGGCCCGACTCGCTGGAGCGCCCGATCGTGAGGGGCTCGGTTCCCAGGGGGAGCTCGAGACCGGCCTTGGGGCCGCTCGTGATCACGATGCGCGAGACGGTGTCTTTCGTCGCGGGTCCCCCGGCATCTCCGGAGGGCGCGGTCGCTGCAGCGGGTGCGACCGGTGCCGTCTCGCGGCGAACAGGTCCGACCGGCGCTGCAGCTTCCGGCATCCGTCGCACCCGCACGCCGAACACGTCGGCGCGCAGGGCATAGACGACGGCGAACACGAAGAACCACAACAGCAGCAGGAACCCGATCTGCAGCAGCAGAAGTGTCAGCTCGCTCATGCGCGCCCGCCCCCGTCGAACACGTCGAAAGCCCGTGTGGCATCGGATGCCGGCTGTCGTGCCGGCGCGGAGGCCTGCGCGACGATACGGAACACCATGTCGGTGCGGCCGATCGTGATGGTTGAGTCCGGCGGCAGGGGCGACTCGCTGATCTTGCGACCGTTCAGCAGTGTGCCATTGGTCGACCCGAGATCGCGCACCATCGCGCGCTCGCCGTCCCACAGCACCTCGACGTGACGGCGGCTCGTGCCGGCATCCGCGAGCGTGATGTCTGCGTCGCTACCGCGGCCGATCACGGTGCGGGCCTTCACGAGCGGATGCCGCTGGCCGGCGATGTCCAGAACACCGCGCCACGACACCGACCCCTGCGCGGTCGATGAGTCGACCTGCAGCGTTCCGGTCGAGAGGGCAATGTCTCGGCGAATGGTCACCGACACCGGGCCGGCGAAGGTATATCCCTGCGCTCGCGCGTGCTTCGTGACGAGCTCGGCCAGTTCGTCGACGAGCGGTTGACCGATCGCCTGCATCCGCTCGTCGTCGGCGGGTGCCAGCCGGACGGTGAAGGTGTTCGGGGCGAGGATCCGGTCGCGGGCCACCACGGCAGCCTTCTTGTCGAGCTCGCTGCGCAGGGCGGAGGCGATCTCGACGGGTTGGATCCCGCTACGGAAGGTCTTCGCGAACGCGCCGTTCACGGCACGTTCGAGCCCCTTCTCGAAGCTGTCAAGTAGTCCCACGGATCTCCTCAGGCAGGCAGAGCGGTGGGACCATGCTAGTTGGAGACTCTGAACAGGCGATGGACGACCTCGCCGGAGCGCTGATACGGGGCTCGACGCGCTGATCTGTCGTGATATCCTCGGGAAGTTGATCCGCGGTTCGCCGCGGTTCGCGCGAGTGGCGGAATAGGCAGACGCGCTGGCTTCAGGTGCCAGTGCCCGAAAGGGCGTGGGGGTTCAACTCCCCCCTCGCGCACAGGAGAGAAGGTCCCGAGAGGGGCCTTCTTTTCGTCCTACCCGACTCGAGGCGTCATGAGATTCCAGCCTGCCGCGGCCCTGGCCGCACTCACGATCGTGGGCATCGCGCTGACAGGGTGTACCGCAGAGTCGACACCCGATCCGAGCCCGACGCCGTCGGTCAGTGAGAGCGCCGAGGCGGCGCCGGGAACCCGCGCCAACCCGCTCGCGGTCGGTGAGACCATTCGACTCTCCGACGGGTCGGCATGGTCGGTGGGTGCGACAGCGGCGACCGAGGTCGGCGACGGGTATGTCGTGCTACCGATGCGCATCCTCATCGACTGGGATGCGATCCGTGATCAGCTGGCGGAGGCAGGTCAGGATCCCGCGGATGCCGACACCCTCGGGATCGACCCCTGGGCGTCGCTGGTCGTTCGCTATATCGGGGCGAGCGGACGTAGCTACGAGCTGTTCGAGAACGCCGCCGCCGACGTGCCGAACCAGCTCTGGTCGATCGGAACGGTGTATCCGCCGGCCGAGGACTTGTCGGCAAACGTCGCTGTGAGCGTCCCGGCCGAGGAGATCGACGGCGGCGTGTGGACGGTGCTCAACACCGGCGGTGACGCCGTCTTCCTCGCGGCGTCCTGAGTGGGCCGGAGAACTCATCCAGCCCTAGTACCCGCGCCGTTGCGGTGTCGATAGAGTGTGGCTTGTCGCGCTTTGGCGCGATCTATCCGGGGGGATCCGTCGACGCCCGGGTCTGGAGCGCTGCTCGGCCCGGGCGTTCGATGGCACCGTGTTCGATGGGCTGGTGTTCAGCGCCCGCTGCGGAGGAGTTCTCGACTCGATCCTGCGAGCTGACGCAGCGACGCGTCGGGGAGGAAGGCTCGGGTCAACGCCATTCCGATCCGAGCCAGGTCGGCCTCGTCTCGATACAGCAGGTACAGCGACTCGTAGCGGGGATGGAACTTCTCCTTGAACCGGTGCAGCGATCGGAAGCCGTACACCGGCTCCAGCATGTCGGCGAGCCGCTCGGTGATGTCGGCGATCATCCCCGCGTCCGGCGGATAGTCGTGCGTGAGGGGAGCTCCTGAGAGGGAAAGCATTCGCGCCCCCTCGTCGGCGAAGAACCGTGCCGACGAGCCGATGAGAAACTCCATCACCGGCCCGAACCCGCCCTCGCGGCGGCGCATGAGGTCGAGGGTCCACCCTTCGATCCGACCCTTGCCGTAGACGGGCAGCCACGAGAGGAACCCGTCGACGTCGCCGTGCGGTGAGATCGCCAGGGCGAGCCGCACTTCGGGGTCGGCGGCCTCGTGCAGCGTGCCCAGGGTGAAGCCCATCTCGGGCAGTCCCTTGTCGCCGACCCACATGTCCGAGATGGCACGCAACTGCTGCTGGATGCCCCACGGCTCGTCGGCCAGGCGCGTCATCCGGAACGTCATCTCTTCGCGGCTCGCGCGGTTCAGTGAGGTGCGAACCGCAGCCCACCGCTTGCCCGTGAACTCGAGCCCTGCGAGGTCGACGATCGTGTCGTCAGCGACGATGAGGCTGCGCCAGCCCTCCGGCACGAGCGCGCGGGTAGCTTCATCCGCCGAGAAGAAGCAGGGGATGAGTCCCGCGCTCTCTGCCGTCGAGACGAACTCGTGCACCGATTCTGCGCGGCTCTCCGGCGGCCCCAGAGGGTCGGCGAGCACGAGGGCGACTCCCGAGCGCCTCTGGTAGGCGACGATTCCCGACCTCGTGCGGGCGTACGACAGCCCCTCCCAGGTCGTCATCCACGAGAGGGTGCCGCCGCCGAAAGCGTGCAGCATCTCGCGGACCTCACCGACCGTGGGGATGGGGCTGAGGCCCAACTTGGCTCGCCGTCGCCCGCGGAATGCTCCGCGCACCCAGGCCAGGTAGACGAGCAGGATGCCCCACAGCACCGCCGTCGCGACGGTGACCGACGGGTCGCCGTCCCACGTGAGGTCGGCGGCAGGGAAGCTGACGTACAGGGCGACGACCAGGATGCCGAGCACAACGTTGATGCTTGCGAGGATGACGGCGATGACCCATGCCCAGCGTCGACCGCGAAAGAGGCCCCTGGCCACCAGAAGCAGGATGATGACGTCGATCGCCGTGTCGATCCAGGATCCGCCGCCGAGCTCGGTCCGGCCGAAGGGCCCATCGGTCGGAACGATCGAGGTCAGCGTTTCGATCGCTGCCAGCGCGAGGACAGCGACCAAAGCGACGAATCGCTGCTCTTGAACGCTCACGCGGCGAAGGCGTAGCGGCCGGGCCACGACCAGAACGAGCAGAATCGCGAACGCGTGCACGACATCCGCCAGCGAGCCCCAATAGAGCAGCGCCACCGCGCTACCGCCGAGCAGCACCAGCCACGCACGTGAGCGCCACGGGGAGGGGAGGAGCGTAGCCGCGGCCGCCAGGCAGGCCATGGTGCCGCCGGAGGGGCCGACGTCCAGGGCGAGTGCCTCGCGCTGCGCCCAGGGCCAGGCAGTGAAGGCGAGGAGCCAGATGGCCAGTGCGCTGGCGAAGATCGCGAACAGCTGCCCCACCGTGTAGTACGCGAGGGCAACTCGCGTCCCGCGGCGCCACTCGAGGTAGCCCATGCCGATGAAGCTCGCGAGAGTGATGGCGTAGACCCACGGATGCACGACGAAGAACGTTCCCGTGATCGGCGTCCACCATCTACCCTCGAGGAACGCCGGCAGTCCGTATGCGACCTCCGCGAAGAGCGGGTTGTGCTTGAACGATCGCCACAGCCCCTGCGAGATGATGCCCACAGCGAGCAGCGTGAGCACGAACACGATCGTGGCCGGCATCCGTGACACCGCGGTTCGGATCCCGAACCCGGACGCCCGGCGCGCGGGAGTCTCGGTCGCTGCGGTGTCGGTCATCGTCGCCCTCCTGCGCACCTATTCTGTCGGTGCCAGGAGCAATCCGCGCAGCGACGCGACGTCATCGACCGTCGCCTGCGCACCCTCGGATTCGTGCGGCCAACTGAAACCCCACCGCACGAAGATCACGGGGACATCGTTAGCGGCGCCTCCGTCGACATCGTGGTGACGGTCTCCGATGAGCACGGGTCGCGACGTGTCCACACCCACCGCCCGCAGTCTCCGCAGTGCTTCAGCGACGATGTCGGCCTTCGCGCTCAGCGTCCGCTCGTCCGGGGTGGCGCCGGTGATCGCACGCAGGTGCGGCGATAGGGCGAAGTGCTCCATGAGGGCGATGACCTGGTTCTCCGGCTTCGAGCTGGCGGTGGCCTGCGGGATGCCGGCGCTGTCGAGATCGGCGATGAGTTCTCCGATCCCGTCGAACAACCGTGCACCGGTCGTGTAGCCGTCGGCCTTACTGAGGGCGCGGTAGTACGCCACGGCATCCGTCGACTGCTCCGGCGTCATGCCGAGGTTCACCTGGAAGGACTCGAACATGGGTGGACCGATCCAGTGGACGAGCTCGGCCCGGGTCGGTGCGGGGTAGCCGAAGTGCTCGAGGGTCGTGGTCAGTCGACGAAGGATGCCGTCGGAGGCGTCGACGACGGTACCGTCGACATCCCACAGCACACAGGTCCAGGGGGATCGCATGACTCCACGCTAGGGGAACCCAGCGGGGTGGCAGTCGCCGGAGGGCCGACTAGAACAGGCGGGGCGCGCCGGACTCGATGCCCTTCATTCCTTCGTAGTCGAGGGTGACGCACCGGATGCCGCGGTCTGTCGCCAGCACGCGCGCTTGCGGCTTGATCTCCTGGGCGGCGAAGACTCCGGTCACCGGTGCCAGGTGCGGGTCGCGACCGAGAAGCTCGAGGTAGCGCGTGAGCTGTTCGACGCCATCGATGTCACCCCGCCGCTTGACCTCGACAGCGATCGTGCCGCCGTCGGGGTTGCGCAGCAACAGGTCGACGGGACCGATCGCCGTGGGATACTCGCGACGCACGAGGCTCAGGCCGTCGCCGATGACGTCGACCTGCTCGGCAAGGAGACGCTGGAGGTCTGCTTCGACGCCGTCTTTCACCAGGCCCGGGTCGATGCCGAGTTCGTGCGTGGAGTCGTGCACGACCTCGTAGATCCGCACGAGGAGGGCGTCGCCGGTCTTCGCATGCGTGACGCGCCACTGCTCGATGACGCCGACGTCGGCGGCTTCGGCATCCGGCTCTTCCACGACCAGCGAGCAGGGCGGGCTCATCCAGTTCAGGGGCTTGTAGGAGCCGCCGTCCGAGTGCACGAGCAGGGACCCGTCGCCCTTGTGCACCAGGAGCCTGGTCGCGAGCGCGAGATGCGCGTTCAGTCGGCCGGTGTAATCGACGGTGCAGCGGGCGATGACAAGACGCACCCGTCGAGCCTAACGGCCCTCAGTCCGCTCGCCGCCCGCGGGAACGGCGGCAGGTACCGGGAGCGGACGGGCAGCGCCCGACGCGAGCCCCGAGGCGATCGCGAGGGCGACCAAGATGTACAGCGTGTTGAGCACGCCGATGTGGAAGCTGATGAACCCGAGGATCGGCGGGCCGCACAGGAACGCGACGTAACCGATCGTCGCCGCCGCGCTCACGCGCGCCGCAGCCTTCGCGGGGTCGTCGGCGGCTGCCGACATCCCGAGTGGGAAGCCGAGCGAGGTACCCGCGCCCCAGAGCGCCGCCCCGACGAAGATGAGCGGGACATTCGGCGCGAGGATGAACAGCAGCAGGCCGGATGCCGCGAGCACCGAGAGAACGCGCAACGTGGCAACGCGGCCGAAGCGGTCGACGAGAGGCCCGCCGAAAACCCGGACGACGGTCATGCTGACCGAGAACACGGCAAGCCCGATGGCCCCCAGCGCTTCGCTCGCGCCGTGGCCGTCCACGACGCCGAGCGCGAGCCAGTCGTTGGCACCGCCCTCGGCGAACGCCATCCCGAGCATGATGATCCCGAGCGTGTAGGTGCGGGGTTCCTTCCACGCTGACAGGGCGATTCCAAGGCGTTCTCGCATGCGCGGCTTCTGAGCCGGCTCCGGGTCGGTATCCGGGTCCATCGCGATCTCCCGGGCCGGCACGTTGGCGCTCGCCCAGAGACCGGTCAGCACGAGCAGGCCGGCGATCACCGCGGTGTGCGTCAGGACGTTGAGGTTCATCGCGATAGCGAGGGCTCCAAGCCCCGCGCCGGCGACGGTTCCGAAGCTGAAGAACGCGTGGAAGAGGGGAAGGATCGTCTTGCCGATCGTCTTCTCGATCGCAGCACCCTCGACGTTCATCATGACGTCGACGGATCCGTTGCCCAGGCCGAACAGAGCGAGACCGACGATCACGAGAATGTACGAGTTCGCGACGTCGACGCCGATTCCGACGAGCGCGACACCGACCGAGAAGGTGAGGATGGCGCCGAGCATGCTTCGGCGAGCACCGAACCGCGCGAGAACGACGGATGCCAGGGACAGACCGATGATCGAGGCCATACCGGCGCCCAGCAGCATGAAGCCGATCTGGATGTTGTCGACGCCGAGCGTCGCCTTGATCGCCGGCACCCGCGCAGCCCACGTTGCCACGCTCAGCCCACTGAGGAAGAAGATGGTGAAGACCGCGGTGCGCCACCGGACGATCTGAGCGCGAGAGAGAGCGGTATCCACCGGTCGAGTGTATCGAATCGTTTCGAGGCGCACCATCTCACGGGGAACTGCGTGTGCGAGCCAGTACCATCAAGGCACCATGAGCGAGCGCAGGGCAACGATCACAGACGTCGCGCGCGAAGCCGGAGTGTCGGCATCCACGGCGTCCGTCGTCTTCAGCGGAAACGCGCCTGCCTCGGCCGAGACGCGACGGCGGGTCCTGGCGGCTGCCGAGGCGCTTGGGTACACCGGTCCGGATCCCCGCGCCGCGTCGCTGCGTCGGGGTCGGTCCGGCATCGTCGGCGTCGTTTTCGGAGGCTCGCTGCGTTCCGCCTTTCACGACCCGGTGACGATCGCGATGATGGATGGGATCGCCGAGGGGGTAGCACCGCTTCGCGCCGGACTGCTGCTTCTGCCGGATGAGACGTCCTCTGCGGCGCCGGCAACCGAAACCGACAGCGGTGCGATCGAGGTGCCATCGGCGATGACCTCCGCGCCGATCGATGCTGCGGTCCTCGTCGGATTCGGCCAAACCCGCCAGCCCTCGCTCGAGGTGTTGCGTGCTCGTCGCGTGCCGGTCGTCATCATCGAGGGCGATGCGGGGCCCGACATCCCGCGGATCGAGCTCGACAACAGTGCGGCGCAGCAGCGAGCAGCGAGCTACCTGCGGGACCTCGGCCACGAGAGGGTGACGATCCTCACCCTCCCGATCCGCCCCTCGCGCGCCCGCGGCTGGTTCGGCCCCGCCGACGCCGTCAAGGTCGATGTGACCGCGGCGCGCCTGGTCGGTGCCCGGGCTGTCTACCCCGATGCCCCGACGTACGCAGCGGTGACCAGTTCGATCGATGAGGGCCTGACCGCCGGCCGCGAGATTCTCGCCGGACCCGACCGCCCGACGGCGGTCATCGCCCAGACCGACCTGCTGGCCGCCGGCGTCATCCGCGCGGCCGAAGAGTGCGGCCTGCGCGTTCCCGACGATCTCAGCGTCACCGGCTTCGATGGAGTCGAGGTCGACGGACTGGATGCCTATGAGCTGACGACCCTGGTGCAGCCGGCCGTCGAGAAGGGTCGCGCGGCCGGCGCCGCGGTCGTGGCGATGCTGGCGGGGGAGGATGCCGCGTCCGTCACGTTCACGTGTTCCTTCCGAATCGGCACCACGGCAGGGCCGGTTCCCCGGGGTAATCCCGCATCCACCGGCCGCGCCTGAACACTGCCCGGATAGGATGAAAGCCACACCCTGATCGCCCGATCCCGCAGCATCGACGGGACGACGACCACGAGGAGGCCGGCATGCTCCTCGTTCTCGTGGCGTTCACGATCGGGTCACTCGCACTGCCGCTGCTCGTGCGGGCGTGGGGTCCACGGGCATTCTTCGCCGCCGCCGCGGTCTCGTTCGGGGCTTTCGTGTACACCGCGGCGCTCTCACCCCGAGTGCTTGCCGGCGACATCCCCTTCGAGTCGTTCACCTGGATCGAACCTCTCGATATCGAGCTGTCGATGCGGATGGACACCCTGTCGTGGGTCCTCGCGCTGATCGTCACCGGAGTCGGTGCTCTCGTTCTGCTGTACTGCCGCTGGTACTTCGACGGGAAGGAAGAGCTCGGCCAGTTCGCCGCCGTGCTGCTCGCGTTCGCGGGGGCGATGTACGGGCTCGTGCTCACCGACGACGTCGTCGTGCTCGTGATGTTCTGGGAGGTCACGAGCGTTCTGTCGTACCTGTTGATCGGCCACTACAACAGACGTGCGGCCAGCAGGCGCGCTGCCCTGCAGGCGCTTCTGGTGACGACTCTCGGTGGCCTGGTGATGCTCATCGGTGTCGTGCTCGTCGTGGTGCAGGCAGGAACCTCAAGCCTGTCCGAGATCCTCGCCGACCCACCGGTCAGTCCCGTCATGACCGCGGCGCTCGTGTTGCTGCTGGTCGGCGCGCTCAGCAAGTCGGCGATCTTCCCCTTCCACTTCTGGCTCCCCGGCGCGATGGCGGCCCCGACACCGGTCTCGGCCTATCTGCACGCGGCAGCCATGGTCAAAGCCGGCATCTATCTCGTTGCGGTATTGGCGCCGGTCTTCGCCGAGAATCCCGCGTGGCATCCGATCGTGATCGGCCTCGGTGGTTTCACGATGCTGCTCGGCGGATGGCAGGCCCTGCGTGAGACAGATCTCAAACGCCTTCTCGCCTACGGAACTGTCAGCCAGCTGGGTTTCCTCATGGTCGTCCTCGGCTATGGCACCCAGGATGCCGCTCTGGCGGGACTCGCTCTGCTGCTCAGTCATGCCCTGTTCAAGTCCGCGCTGTTCCTGATCGTCGGGATCATCGACCACCAGCTCTCGACCCGCGATCTTCGTGAGATCAGCGGACTCGGACGCCAGGCACCGGTCCTGGCCACCGCCGCGATCGTGTCGATCGCATCAATGGTCGGCATCATCCCCACCGTCGGGTTCGTGGCGAAGGAGGGCGCGCTCGCAGCCCTCCTGGATGAGGCGGTCGGAGGCTCGGCCTGGGGGGTTGTCGCGCTGCTGGCTGTCGTCGTCGGCTCTGTTCTGACCGCCGCGTACGGCATCCGGTTCGTGTGGGGCGCCTTCTGGACCAAGCGCGACCTCGCCAGGGCGCCGTGGCCGGCGCCGTCGGCGGGCTTCTTGTCGGCGCCGGTCATTCTGGCCGCGCTCAGCCTTGCGGGAGGATTCGCCGCTCCCCTTCTTGACGTCGCATTCGCGCCGTACGCGCAGCTCGCGCCGCCGGCAACCGCCGGCGTTCCCGTGCCCGAGCACCCCGCTTATCTCGCACTGTGGCACGGGCTTGAGCCTGCTCTGTGGATCTCGCTCGGCACGATCGCGCTCGGTGCCCTGCTCTTTGTCTTCACGGCGCGGGGAGTCGGACGCCGGCGCGTTCTTCCCTTCACGGCAGTGGATGCCTACAACGGCTCCTTGCGGACGATCGAGCGACTCTCGGTGCTGACGACCACGCTCGTTCAGCGTGGATCGCTGCCGGTCTACGTCGCCACGATCTTCCTTGTTCTCGTGGCCGGCGAAGGAACCGCCCTGTTGGCCTCATCCGACTGGCAGACAGACCTCGACGCCTTTCACACGCCCGTGCAACTCGCCGTTGCTCCGGTGATGATCGCGGCAGGAGTCATCGCGGTCCGCGCTCGCAAGCGCTACACGGGTGTCGTCCTGGTGTCGGTCACGGGCCTCGGTATGGTCGTGCTCTTCGCCACCAGCGGCGCACCCGATCTCGCCCTCACCCAGATCCTCGTCGAGACCGTGACACTGGTTGCATTCGCGCTCGTGCTGCGCCGCATCCCGGCCCGCTTGGGTGCCCACAACGGCTCCGCGTTCGCCGTGGGGCGGGCGGTGCTGGCCGTGCTCGTGGGCTTGACGATGGCCGGCGTTGCCATCGTCGCCACCGGCGCCCGCGTCGATCTGCCCATCTCGCTCGCGTTTCCGAACCTTGCCTACGAGATCGGGCACGGCAAGAACGTCGTCAACGTCGCACTGGTCGACCTGCGTGGCTGGGACACAATGGGTGAACTCTCGGTCGTCGTGCTCGCCGCCACCGGTGTCGCATCGCTGGTCTTCGTCACGAACCGCTCCGAGACGCTGCCACAGATCACGGCGCCGATCATCCAGCGTGCTCAGCGCGCGGTGCGTCGTCGCACGCCGCTGGCTGAGACTGACGCCGACGGCCCGACCGGCCGCAACGCCTGGCTCGTCGCGGGGCAGCGCGTGCGTCCGGAGAACCGGTCGATCCTGCTCGAGATCGTGGTGCGGATCCTCTTCCACTCGATCATCATCGTGTCGCTTTATCTGCTGTTCGCCGGGCACAACCTTCCCGGTGGTGGGTTCGCAGCGGGTCTCGTTGCCGGTATGGCCCTGGTGATGCGCTACATCGCGGGTGGTCGCTACGAACTCGGCGCAGCTGCGCCGACAGATGCCGGGCGCTTCCTCGGGATCGGCATGGGCATCGCCGTAGCCTGCGCCATCATCCCGCTCGCTTTCGGTGTCGAGCCGCTGACGCGAGCGATCTTCGAGGCCGAGATCCCCGTGCTCGGGCACATCGAGTTCGTCACCTCGACGATCTTCGACGTCGGTGTCTACCTGGTCGTGATCGGACTGGTGCTGGATGTCCTGCGCAGTCTCGGCGCCGAGGTCGACCGTCAGGCGAATGCCGCCGTGGATTCGGTAGCTGCGCGTGAGGGGGTGAGCCGATCGTGAACGTCTCGATCGTTCTGATCGTCATCATGGCGGTGCTCTTCGCCGCCGGGGTGTACGCGATGCTCGAGCGCAGCCTCACGCGGGTGCTCATCGGCTTCCTCCTGCTCGGCAATGCCGCCAACCTCTTGCTGTTGATCGTCATGGGGCGGCCCGGTATCGCGCCGTTCTACGGCGACGGTGAACCCCAGGAGATGTCAGATCCCCTCCCCCAGGCGCTGACGTTGACCGCGATCGTGATCACCTTCGCGATCTCGGCATTCCTGCTCGCACTGATCTACCGCTCTTGGCAGCTGGGTCAGGCCGACACGTTCGACGAAGACGAAGCGGATGTCGCGCTGCGCGAGCGCGGCATGCGAGCCGACGACGAGATGGATCAGGAGATCGAACCCGAAGACGACGACGCGACAAGCGACTTCCTCGCATCCGAAGCCGCAGACGACCGGACGAAGGGATCAGGTTCATGACCGCCCTCGTTCCGCTTCTGGTCACCCTGCCCCTGCTGGGTGCAGCTATCGCGCTCATCGCCGGCCGTCACCGCCGAGTTCAGGTGGGCGTTTCGGTCGTCACTCTCGTCCTGACCCTCGCGATCGCGACAGTGCTGCTGGTCGCCGTCGACGCGTCGAACCTCCCCTTCGCGGTGTCGGTGGGAGGCTGGCCCGTCCCGTTCGGGATCGTGCTCTATGTCGATCGCCTTGCCGCGCTGCTCGTCATGGTCTCCAGCGTCGTGCTACTTGCCGTGCTCCTGTTCTCGATCGGGCAGGGAGCCGCGGACGGCGACGACGACACCCCGGTCTCGATCTTCCACCCGACGTACCTCATCCTCGCGGCGGGCATCTTCGTCGCCTTCACCGCGGGTGACCTGTTCAACCTCTACGTCGGCTTCGAGATCCTGCTCGTCGCCTCGTACGTGCTCATCACCCTCGGAAACAGTGAGCAACGCATCCGTGCGGGCATTACGTACATCGTCGTCTCCCTGGTCTCGTCGATCCTGTTCCTCTCGGCGATCGCGATGATCTACGGCGCGACAGGCACGGTCAACATGGTCCAGCTCGCGGACCGGATGACGCAGCTGCCGCAGGAGACGCAGTACGTGCTGCACGTCATGCTGCTTCTTGCCTTCGCGATCAAGGCAGCGGTCTTCCCGGTGTCGTTCTGGCTCCCCGACTCCTATCCGACGGCTCCTGCGCCGGTGACTGCAGTGTTCGCGGGCCTGCTGACGAAGGTCGGCGTCTATGCGATCATCCGCACCGAGACCCAGATCTTCCTCGAGAACGACCTCAATACGATCCTGCTCATTGCCGCGCTCGCGACGATGGTGATCGGCATCCTGGGCGCCGTCGCGCAGGCTGAACTCAAGCGGATCCTGTCGTTCACCCTGGTCAGCCACGTCGGGTACATGATCTTCGGGATCGCGATCGCGACACCCGCGGCGATCGGGGCGACCATCTACTACATGGTCCACCACATCGTGGTGCAGACCACGCTCTTCCTCGCGGTGGGCCTGGTCGAGCGCCGGGCCGGCAGCACCTCGATCCTCAAGGTCAAGGGGCTCATGCGAGCAGCCCCCGTCATCGCGCTGCTGTACTTCATCCCGGCGGTGAACCTCGGGGGTCTGCCGCCCTTCTCGGGCTTCATCGGCAAGTACGCGTTGTTCGATGCGGGCGCTGCCGTCGGCACACCGTTGATGATGACCCTGATCGTCGCCGGTATCGCTACGAGCCTGCTCACCCTGTATGCGCTCATGCGAGCGTGGAACCTCTCGTTCTGGCGAGAGGATGACGATTCCAGCGAGACCTCACAGCGCACGGCTTACCTGCAGGCTGCTCCCGCAGCGACGACGATCACCGAACGCCGCGTGATTCCGCGCATCATGACGGCAGCCACCGCGGGGATGGTCGCGGTCAGCGTCGCACTGACCGTCTTTGCGGGGCCGCTGTATGAGATCTGCGCTCGTGTGGGCGGCGCGCTGCTGGAGCCGATCACCGTCGTCCAGCTCGATGAATCGGTCGACATGAGCGGGGAGGTGCAGCCGTGACAGATCGCTCCCCCGAGCCCGTCGGCTTCTTCACGGCCATCTGGCGACAGCTTCCCGTCCTGTTGTGGCTGACGGTGCTGTGGATGCTGCTGTGGGGACAGTTCACAGTGCTCGCCTTCCTCACCGGGCTTGTCGCCGCCATCGCGGTCACTACCGTCTTCCACCTGCCGGTGGTCGAGCTGTCGCGGCGGCTGAACCTCTGGTACACGCTGGTATTTGTCGTCACCTTCCTCGGGGGGCTGGTGCGCGGCTCGCTGAGTGTCGCGTGGCAGGTGCTCGACCTGCGTCGACAGCCCGGCACTGCAGTGATCGGCGTGCAGCTGCGTACCGACGATGACCTGCTGATGGCTCACACCGCGATCACCTGCTCGCTGATTCCCGGCTCGCTCGTGCTGGATGCCGACCGCGATCGCCGCATCCTGTACCTGCACATCATCGGCGTGCGCGGGCAGAAGGAGATCGAAGCCAATCGGCGCGAGACGCTCCTGTGGGAGGCGCGCCTGACCCGGGCGTTCGGGTCGCGCGAGCAGCTGCACCGGCTTCGGCAGGCGCAGAAAGCGGAGGTGTCATGACGATCTCGACGATCCTGATCATCGCCATCTACATCGCGTTCACGGCAGCGGCGCTCGTCACGCTGTGGCGCATCGTCGTGGGGCCCTCGATCCTCGATCGCGCTGTCGCGTCCGATGTGTTGTTGACCGAGGTTGTCTGCGTCCTCGGTGCCGACATGGTGATCGGACACCACACCCGCACGCTGCCCGTGTTGCTCATCATCGCGGCGGTCGGCATCTTCGGATCGATCGCGATCGCTCGGTTCGTCGCCCGAAAGGACGTGACGAAATGACGGATGCTGGGATCGCGGCCCTTCTGGACGGGACGGCCCTCGTGCTGATCCTGATCGGCGCACTGCTGTGCCTGACGGCAGCGATCGGACTCGCGAGGTTCCGCGACGTCCCGAGCCGTCTTCATGCCGCGACCAAGCCCCAGGTCCTGGGTGTCATTCTGATCTGTCTGGCGATCGCCTTTGCGCAGCGCAGTTGGGCAGTGGTCGCGTTCATCGTGCCGATCATCCTGATCCAGCTCGCGGCATCGCCGCTTGCCGCTCATATGGTGGGGCGCCAGGCTTACCGCAACCGCACGATGGACGTCGATGACCTCGTCGTCGACGAACTCGCCGACGCCGAGATCGAGACCTCCCGCCCCGAGACGGGCGCTGATCCCGGGTGAGGCCGAGTTCACCGGTTCGGCTGAGGGTCAGTTCGCCGGTTCGAGAGTGAGGGTGTGCTCGGTGGCAGCGGTCACGGCATCCGGAGAGAAAGCCCAGGGCGAGAGTCCCGCCGCCTGCCACGTTTCTGTCTGGTCGGTGTAGTTCTCGTGGAACGCGTGACCGCTGGCGCCGGTCAGGTGATTCCAGCCTGACGCGTCGAAATCACTCAGATCGACGACCATTCGCATCGACGGCACCGTCGTCGTCGCGAAGCCCTCACCGAGCGGCCATCCCGTCGCATTGACCACCGAGGAGCCGCCGCCGACGGGGAAGGGGCCTCGGTTGAACAGCGCCTCGATCGGTGCGATCCCCGAGGTGCCGAACGTCTCGTGGGTGAGGGTGATCGCGTGCAGGGTGCCCCACCGCCACTGCAGGGGATTCGATCCCTGCGCCCTGGTGAGGATCTCGGTGGCGCTTCGTGCGCTGGTTTCCAGCATCTCTCGCTGGCCCGACACGCCGATCTCCGTGTTCGTCCACCAGGCAGAGCCGGGCTCAGCGAGCAGGTTCTGCACCACCAGGAACTGCCGCGACTGGCTCGTCAGGGGCACGGGCGCGGAGCGTCCCCGGGTGAACAGGTTCTGCGCGAGCTCGTCCCACACGACGTTCGCGAAGGCGGCGGCCGACGAGTCGGCGTCGTTCTGGGCGTCCCACTGCCGCAGCAGGTCGAGTGCGGCATCCGTTGCCTCGTCACCAGTGCGAAGGTTCTCGAAGGCGGTGATGAGCGTCTTGCCGATCTCGGACTGGTTGTCGGCCTGGATGCCGCGCATCACCTCGGCGGTGACGGGCCCCTCGGCGATGGCTCGCTGCAGCAGTTCATCGATGCGGGCTGCGCGCCATCCGTCGTCCCAGTCCCGCGTGAGGAAGTAGGGGTAGTTCTGGTCGACGATCGCGTTGTTTGCGGTCACGATGTAGCCTGCGTCCGGGTTGTAGGCCGCCGGCAGGTCAGCGAACGGGATGTAACCCTGCCAGTCGTAGGCCGAGTCCCACCCGGGCTGGGGCATCGACCCGTCGCCGGCGCCGCGAATCGGAAGCTGCCCCGGCGTCTGGTAGCCGATGTTGCCGGTGATATCCGCGTAGATGAGGTTCTGGGCCGGCACGACGAACTTCTCGGCGGCTGCGCGGAAGCCGGTAATATCCGTGGCAGCGTTCAGCTCGAAGATCGCAGTAGCCGTCGTTCCCGGCTGCAGTGCGGTCCACTGGATGCTGACGGCGGTCTCCCCGTCGGGCTCAGCCGCCGGGGTGGCTGCGGCGCCTGCTGTGCCGACCACGGGGTCGGCGGCGATCGCGTCGAAGTCCGGGGTCAGACCCGAAATGATCGGGCCGTGCACCGTCGAGCGGATCGTCAGCTCGACATCCTCGCCCCCGGCCACCTTCAGCGTCTCGGTGCGGGTGTCGAGGTCGACGAGCCCGCCGTCTCGCCAGTACTGGTCGCCGTCGAGCTTCTCGATGTAGAGGTCGACGACATCTGTCGTGAGGTTGGTGAAACCCCAGGCGATCGACGCGTTGTGCCCGATGATGATGCCGGGCACGCCCGAGAAGCTGAAGCCGCTGACATCGAACGGACACGTGTCGCTTGGGGCGGAGCAGCGCAGACCGGTCTGGTACCAGACGCTCGGTAGGGAGGCTCCGAGGTGGGGGTCGTTGGCCAGCAGCGGCATCCCGGTGTCGGTGTAGTGGCCCGCCACGACCCAGGAGTTCGAACCGATACCCTCGCCCGCATCACCGATCAGCGTCGAGACGGCGCTCACGACGTCTGACACCTCGCTCCAGCGGATGCCGGCCGCAGCTGCTTGCGCTGGCTCGGTAGCCGCCGGAACGTCCGTGATCTGCGGGACGATAACCGGGTTCTCGTCGAACGGGTACGGCGGGTAGAGCTCGAGGAGCTCCTCGTCGGTGTAGTCGGTGGCCAGCAGCGCCCGCTCGGTTTCGGTCTCGATGTTCGACCGGAGGTCCCAGGCCATGGCCTTGAGCCACGCCACCGAGTCGGCGGGAGTCCAGGGTTCGATCTCGTAGTCGGCACTCTGCAGGCCCAGAACTGCATACTCCAGCGAAACATCTGCCGCGTCGCGGTTCGCGAGATACGCGTTCACTCCGTCGGCGTAGGCCTGGTAGTACGAGACGGTCGTCTCATCGAGCGCCGCCACTTCCTGCTCGGCGATCGTGCGCCAGCCGAGGGTCCGCAGGAACGCATCGGTGCCGACCTGGGACTCACCGAACAGCTCTGAGAGGCGGCCACTGGTCACGTGGCGGCGGAAGTCCATCTCCCAGAAGCGATCCTGGGCGTGCACGTACCCTTGCGCGAAGAAGAGGTCGTCGGTGGAGCCCGCCGTGATCGTCGGGATGCCGAGTTCGGAGCGTTGCACGGTGACGGTGCCCGACAGTCCGTCCAGAGCGATCGTTCCCTCGGCCTGGGGGAACGATCGATTCACGAACCACACGCCGACTCCCGCGGCAACAAGCGCGAGCACGACGAGCCCCACGAACACGCTGTAGGCGATGAGGCCGATGCGGCGGCCGAGGCGCGGGCGGGTCGGCGCCTCGGGGGCATCGCCGACAACGGCGGCTACGGTCTTCGACATTGAAGCCTCTCGGGGGAGCCGGGCGGACACGGGGTCGCAGTCGATCTGGGATCCCGTGTCAGGTGGTCATCCTAGCCCGCGCTGCCGCGTTCGGGTCAGCCGATGAGGCTCGGCTGGAGGTCCCGCAGAGTCCTCCCGTGCGTCATCCGAGCGACCCCGATCGCCGCGAACGTCAACGCTCCGAGCAACCACAGGCTCAGGATGCCGAGGTCCGCGCCGACGCGGGCAATGTCGCCGCCGTACATGAGTTGGCGCATCCCGTCGACGACGTACCCCATGGGCAGGATGTGGTGCAGCCACGTCAGCGGTTCGGGCAGCGTTTGCCACGGGAAGGTTCCGCCGGCCGTCACCAGCTGCAGCACCATCAGCACGAGCCCCAGGAACTGCCCGACCGAACCGAGCCACACGTTCAGTGCCAGGATGATCGCGGCGTAGGTGAGTGAAGCGAACACCATCACGCCGAGCGATGCCAGCGGGTGCGAGAACGTGAAGCCGAGGGCTGCCGCGAGGATGCCGAACAGCGCGAGCATCTGCAGTCCGCCGAGCAGCCCCGGGGTGAGCCATCCGGCGAGGGTGACCCTGACCGGCGAGTGCAGGGCTGTCACGGCGCGGCGCGAGATCGGCTTCACGATCAGGAAGAGCGCGTAGATGCCGATCCATCCGGC
>NZ_JASBSF010000222.1 GCF_030149085.1 Microbacterium sp.
CCGCTCGACGCCTTCGTCGTCCGCAAGGAGCCGAAAGACCACGGCCGCGGCCGTCAGGTCGAGGGAGCGGACGTCGTGGGTAAGCGCGTCGTCGTGCTCGAAGACACCTCGACGACGGGGCAGTCGGCGCTGAAGGCCGTCGAGGCGCTGCGCCGCGAGGGTGCGGAGCCGGTCGCCGTTGCCGTGATCGTCGACCGCAAAACCGGTGCGCAGCAGGCGATCGAGGATGCCGGGCTGCAGTGGCTCGCGGCGATCGACCTCGACGACCTGGGCCTCGCCCCGCAGTAGTACCTCAGTCCTCGCCGCGGTCACCGCGGCTGCGCCACCACTGCCACACTGCGACGACGAGGGCACCGCTGATGATGATCAGCGACGTCCACAGCAGCAGCGACTGTTCGAGCTCGTTCACTGACGCTTTCCTTCGTCTGCGTCCCCGGCTTCGACGTGGTCGCCGTCGTCGCGAGCGCCGATCACAGCACCTCGGGCATCTCCGACTCTTCGGGCTCCGCGGGCAGGAGCTCAGCGATCGAGTCGAGGATCTCGTCGGGACGGAAGGGGAAGCGTTCGATCTCGGCGGGGTCGCTGATGCCGGTGAGGACGAGCACCGTGTGAAGGCCTGCCTCGATGCCCGCGACGATGTCGGTGTCCATCCGATCGCCGATCATCCCCGTGGATTCCGAGTGCGCACCGATGCGGTTCAGGGCTGAGCGGAACATCATCGGGTTGGGCTTGCCCACCACGTACGGCTCCTTGCCGGTGGCCTTGGTAATGAGGGCGGTGATCGCCCCGGTTGCCGGGAGTACGCCCTCGGCGGAGGGCCCGGTCGCGTCGGGGTTCGTGGCGATGAAGCGCGCGCCGGCTGAGATCGCGCGGATCGCCTTCGTGATGGCCTCGAACGAGTAGTTGCGGGTCTCGCCGACCACGACATAGTCGGGGTCGTTCTCGGTCATGATGAAACCGGCCTCGTGCAGGGCCGTGGTCAGGCCGGCCTCGCCGATCACGAACGCGGAAGCGCCGGGGGCCTGTCCGCGCAGGAAGTCAGCCGTCGCCAGCGCCGACGTCCAGATCGCCTCTTCGGGAACGACGAGGCCGGACGCCCGCAACCTGGCGCTGAGGTCTCGCGGCGTGAAGATCGAGTTGTTCGTCAGCACGAGGAAGGGAACGCCCTGCTCGCGCCAGCGCTCGATCACCTCAGCCGCCCCGGGGACGGGGATGTTCTCGTGGACGAGCACGCCGTCCATATCGGTGAGCCAGCATTCCACGTCTGCTCGGGTCCGCATGGGCACAGCGTATCCCGCTCGCGGAGGTCTAGTGTCGATCACGTGACGCGTCGGCGGTGGAACCCCGAGTCGCTGCCCGACCTTTCCGGGCAGTCATACCTCGTGACGGGTTCCAACGCGGGCCTCGGCTACTTCGCGAGCGAGCAGCTGGCGCGCGCCGGAGCGCACGTCATCATGTCGGGCCGCAATCCCAAGCGCCTCTCCGCCGCTCGGTCAACGCTTGCCGGTCGCGTTCCGGGAGCCGACATCGAATCCCTCATCATCGACACCGCCAAGCCCGGGTCGATCAGGTCTGCGGCGGCTTCCCTGCGGACGCGTGGCCCGCTGGACGGGGTTCTCCTCAACGCCGGCATCGTGCATCCGCCCCGGCGTCGAGAAACGACGTCCGATGGAGCCGAGGTCGTGCTGGCCACCAACGCACTCGGGCACTTCGCGCTCGCGGGGGAGCTGCTCGTCCCGCTCGCCCGGTCGGGTGGCCGCATGGTGTGGCTCGGCAGCATGTCGATCTCGCTCACGCCGTACGACCCCATCGATCTGCAACTGGCCGAGGGCTACTCGGGATGGCGTGCGTACGTGCAATCGAAGGTGGTGACCACGGCCCTCGGGGTGGAAGCAGACCGCCGCCTGCGCGAGCACGGCGTTCCCGTCGACAGTGTCGTCGTGCACCCGGGGTACTCCGTGAGTGGACGGACACCGGGCCTGCACGGCGTGAACCAGCCGAGCAAGATCACCCGGTTCGTCGACAATCTGCAGACGCCGTTCACCCAGTCCAAAGAGCACGGCGCGTGGCCGCTCGTGCGGGCGCTGGCTGATCCGTCGATCGCCGGCGGGCAGGTCTGGGGGCCGCGCTTCATCGTGAAGGGTGACCCTCGGCGGGCGCGCTTGCCGAAGATCGTGCGCGATCCCGAACGCCTGGCGCGCATCTGGGAAGCGTGCGAAGCAGCAACCCGCACCCGGTGGCCGTTCGCGACGGCATCCGTCGCCCGCTGACGAACGGGACTCAGGTGCTCAGCCAGATGGCCTCGGGCGCCGTCGAGGGCAAGGTCACCTCGCGGCCGTCGACCTCGAGGACGGCGGGTCCTCGGACGCACACGACGCTGCCGACGTCGACGGATGCCTCATCCAAAGCCTCGAGCAGGCCCGGAACGCGGTCCGAGACCCGAAGTACCCGCCCACAGTGTCCGAGCGGCGCATCGGCGAGAAGAACGAACGGCTCACGAATCACCGTGCCGTCGGCATCCGGAATCGCATCGCCGTGGGGATCGAACCGGGGTCTCCCGAGGCGCGCGTCGATGCCGTCGAGGAGGCGATCGCTGATGGCGTGTTCGAGAATCTCGGCCTCTTCGTGCACGTCAGCCCACGTGTACCCGAACTCGCGCACCAGCCAGGTCTCGATGAGGCGGTGGCGACGGATGATGGCTGCCGCGCGGTGCTCGCCCGCTGCCGTCAGCGAGATCGGTCCGTACGGGCGGTGGGTCACGAGTCCTTGCGCGGCGAGCTTTCGAACCATCTCGGTCACGCTCGAAGGCGCGAGTCCGAGCTCGGACGCGAGCTGCGACGGCGTGATCCGCTCGGTCTGCCACTCCGTGTGGTGGTAGATCGTCTTCAGATAGTCGTCGATGGCCGCGGAGGACATGTCGAAACCCTACCCGTCAGTTTCGGGCGCTCGATTACGTGCCGGTGAAGACCAGCCACAGCAGCACCAGGTTGAGGGTGATCAACAGTGCCGCCGACACCACCCCCAGGACTGTCGTGGTGAGTCGGTTGCGGAACGGGCCGAGGACGCTGCGCCGCGCGGTGATCCATACGAGGGGAACCAGGGCGAACGGGATGCCGAACGAGAGTACGACCTGGCTGAGCACGAGCGCGAAGGTCGGGTCGACGCCGAATCCGAGGATCAGGAGGGCGGGTACGAGCGTGACCAGGCGCCGGATGACGAGCGGGACCCGGATGTGGAGCAGGCCGCTCATGATCTCGGCGCCTGCATAGGCCCCGACGGCTGTCGAGGCGAGCCCGCTCGCGAGCAGGCCGACGGCGAAGAGCGTCGCGATGATCGGCCCGAGCCCGTCGCGCAGGGCAGCGTAGGCACCTTCGAGCGAGTCGGTGCCGGGGACGCCCGCGAGGTTCGCCGCGGCCAGCAGCAGGATGCAGAGGTTGACGGTGCCAGCGATGACCATCGCAATCGTGACGTCCCAGCGGGTGGCGGTCAGCAGCCGCCGCGTCGACACGCCACGCCCCGACTCGAGGCCGGCCGCCGCTGAGCCGAACGTGAACTGCTGGGCAGTCGCGACCGGCGCGAACCGATCGCGGCTGAGGGCCGAGTGTGCGTAGATTGCGTGCGGCATGACGGTGGCCCCGAGGATGGATGCCGCCAGCAGCACCGTGTCGGCGCCTTCGAACCGGGGGACGAGACCGCCGACGATTCCGGCGGGGTCGGGCGGTGCGACGAAGACTCCGGCGGTGAACCCGACAGCAATGAGGACCACGAGCCCGATGACGATGACCTCGAAGGGCCTGGCGCCGCGCCTGGACTGCACGATCAGCAGGCCCAGGGAGACGACACCCGTGATCACCCCACCCCAGAGCAGGGGGATGCCGAACAGCAGGTTCAGGGCGACGGCACCGCCGATCACCTCGGCGACGTCGGTCGCCATCGCCACGAGCTCGGCTTGCAGCCAGTACAGGCGCCGACCCCAGACGCTCCGGATTCGCCCCCCGAGTGCCTGGGGCAGGCTCTCGCCGGTGACCACACCGAGCTTTGCCGAGAGGTACTGGATGAGCCAGGCCATGACGTTCGCGACCACGACCACCCACACCAGCAGGTACCCGTAGCGAGCGCCGGCCGTCATGTTGCTGGCCACGTTGCCGGGGTCGAGGTAGGCGACGCCGGCGACCATCGCCGGGCCGAGGAGCCACACCAGCCGGGGTGCTCTCACCGGTGCTGAGGCGGGGGGAGTGGGAGTTGGTGGGGACTTCGGCATGCCGAAAACCCTACCGATATTTCGGTGAACCGAAAAGATGATGGCGAGCCGAAGACGGGCGCAGCCATCCGCCTCCTGCCCCGGAGTCACACTGCCGTCGGATAGATTGCTCGACGTGCACGTCGAGTCCGAGCCCGGGAGCGAGCCGGAACTCTCCCACGGGGTCGGCCCCTGGCCGGGCGGTAAGGCGGAGTGGCCAGACGATCCGCACCTGGACCCCGAACTCCTCGCCGGCGGCGACCGGCGAAACGTCGTGGACCGGTATCGCTATTGGCGGATGGACGCAATTGTTGCCGATCTCGATGAGCGGCGGCATCCGTTTCACGTCGCCATCGAGAACTGGCAGCACGACCTCAACATCGGCTCCATCGTCCGCAGCGCGAACGCCTTCCTCGCGGCCGAGGTGCACATCATCGGGCGCCGCCGCTGGAACAAGCGCGGCGCGATGGTCACCGACCGCTACCAGCACGTGCGCCACCACGAGGATGTCGCGGCCTTCGCCGCGTGGGCGGATGCCGCGAGCTTGCCGATCATCGCGATCGACAACGTCGAGGGGTCCCGGCCTCTGCCCGACGCTGACCTGCCGCAGGCCTGCGTCCTGCTGTTCGGGCAGGAAGGGCCGGGACTCTCGCCCGAGGCGCTGGCCGCGGCATCCGGCACCGTCGAAATCGCCCAGTACGGCTCGACCCGCTCGATCAACGCCGCCGCGGCTGCCGCTGTTGTGATGTACGAGTGGTGCCGCCGCTGGGCGTGAGCGACGGCACAGGCGATCGGCGCTGAGGCGGCGTAGACTGCCGCGCGTGAACGGACAGATGACGCCTGCGGGCGGATGGAGGTTGTCGACGCGCTCTGCGTCGGCGGGCACGTCGGCCTGAGGCCGCGCTCTCTTCCCCGACGGGCTCCTCTTCCGCTCCGGCTGCACTGCAGTCGCAATTCCCGTTCACTCGACGTGCTGAGCGATCTTCGCTGACGCTGGCTTCTGCCGGTCGTGGCTCGCCGCATTCGCTTCGCCGTCGCATCCTGAAAGGAACGCTTATGCGTCCCCTCACCGACACCCAGATCCGGGCATCGTTTGTCAACGCCTCGCGCAGCGAGCGCAAGGCCCTGACTCTGCCCACAGACTTCGACGCTCCCGACTGGGAGGCCCTGGATTACCTCGGCATCCGAGATCCGAAGCTCCCGAAGCTCGCATCAGTCGTGATCGATCTCGACGATGAGCCCGTCGGCATCCTGCTGCGCCAGACTGACGCGCGCCCGCTGAGCCGCCCACAGTGCTCGTGGTGCAATGACATCCAGCTCCCCAATGACGTCGTGATGTTCGCCGCCAAGCGCGCGGGCGACGCCGGCCGGCGCGGCGACACTGTCGGCATCCTTGTGTGCGAGAACTTCGAGTGCTCGGCCAATGTGCGAAAGCTCCCGCCGTCGGCGTATCTCGGTTTCGACCGCGAGGCGGCGCGCGATCGACGCATCGAGGCGCTGCGCACGAATGTCACCGAGTTCGCCCGCAGCGTGCGCGACGGGGTGTAGTCAGTCTCCGGGCTGCATGATCTCGCGCAGCCGAGCCTCACGCTCGGCCGCGAGATCGTGCAGCCGCTGGGTGAAGGCGGCGACGGATGCGGCATCCGTGGCACCTGCTGCCTGCGTAACCGGTGACCCGACCGGCGTGCCGGCAAGGACCGCGAGCGGAACGACTCCCGCCCAAACGGTGTGGTCTTCGCCATCGTCTGGGGTGTCGCCCACGCCATCGAAGCGGACCTTGACGCTTGCCTGATCGAGCGGAACCTGCAGAACGTGCGTCGCACGGACCTCTTTGCGCGTCATCTCTCGCACCTCGGCGCGCCGGCCCGGCATGAGGTGGTCCGAGACCTGCCAGAGCGCGCGCTCCCGAAGCTCGTCGGGCACGATCCTGGCGCGTCCGAACACGACGGCGCTCCGGTAGTTGGCGGAGCTCTCGAACGTGGATGCCGCAAAGACCAGCCCGTCCACGTGCGTGACGGTGACCGAGACCGGAACGCCATCGCCCGCGGCATCCAGGAACAACCCACCGCCGGTCGAACCGTGCAGCAGCAGCACAGGCCCCTCCCCGAGGTCGCCGACCCCGTAGAGGTAAGGCAACACGATCGGTGCGCCGCCCCGAACGAAGCCCACGTGGGCGACGATCCCTTCCGCGAGGATGCCGAACAGTACCTCGGTATCGGTGTTCTGCCGCTGCGGCTTGCGTCGCACCTGCAGCGAGGGGGACGCGGGCGTTTCGGACGTCATACGTTGAGGGTAGAGCCGAGCCAGGTCTGGCCCCGCAATCGCCAGCCGAGCGTCGCGGCGCGCGCGAGCATGTAGACGCCGAAGAACGCGACGGCAAGCCACGCGAGCCCGGCCGCACCGCCGGGGTGGAAGATCGCAACCAGAGCCAGGGCGGGAAGGAACGGCACGAGATTGAGGGCGCCCGCGATCGCGAGATAGCGCGCGTCGCCGGCGCCGATGAGCACGCCGTCCCAGACGAAGACGATGCCGCACAACGGCTGGGCGACGGCGAGTACGAGCAGGGCAGGTTGCACGATGGCGGCAAGTTCCGGGTCGCCGGTGAAGAGGAGCCCGATGACCCCGGAGGCTGCCGCGACTCCCGCCCCGACCAGGATGCCGAACCACAGGCCCCACGCGCTGGTGCGCTGCAGCACCTTGCGTACGCGAGCGTGGTCCTTTTCGCCGAGTGACTTGCCGATGAGCGCTTGAGCCGCGATCGCGAGGGCGTCGAGAGCGAACGCGGCAGCCGAGAAGATCGTGTACGCGACCTGCCAGCCTGCGAGTTCATCGGTGCCGAGCCCGGTGGCTACGGCGACCGTCGTCAGCAGCGCGATCCGCAGCGACACCGTCCGCAGGAACAGCCAGCTGCCCGTGCGGGCAGATCCGCGGACCCCGCGGGCCGATGGGCGGACCTGGGCCGAATGCCGCTGAGCAAGCCGCCCGATGACACCGACGTAGGCGATGACCATGCCCCACTGGGCGAGCACGGTACCGACCGCTGAGCCCGCGATTCCCCACCCGAGGCCGTAGATGAACAGTGCGTTCAGCGCGGCGTTGGCCCCGAAGCCCGCGGCGGCGATCCACAGCGGTGTGACGGTGTCTTGCATCCCGCGCAGCAACCCCGTCGCCGCGAACACGATGAGCATCGCGGGAAGGCCCCACATGGAGATGTGGAGGTAGGTCATCGCGTCGGCTGCCACCTCCTCGCTGGCGCCGAAAAGCGAGACGAGGGGTGGTGTGGCGAGGGATCCGGCGAGGGCCAGGATCGCGCCGAGTCCCAGGGCAAGCCAGAGGCCGTCGATGCCGACCGAGACCGCCGACTTCGCGTCGCCGGCGCCGAAGCGTCGGGCAACCGCCGGGGTCGTCGAGTACGCGAGGAACACCATGAGCCCGACGATCGTCTGCAGGATCGCCGAGGCGATCCCGAGGGCGGCCAGCGGCACAGTGCCCAGGTGTCCGACCAGAGCCGAATCGACGATGAGGAACAGCGGCTCGGCGATGAGAGCACCGAGCGCCGGCACCGCGAGCCGCAGGATGTCGCGGTTCAGCGTCGATGGAGCGCCGCCGGCGGGTCGAGAAGGCACGAGCCGAGCCTAGGGTTTGCTGTCGCTCAGCCGGATGACGCGCGCCGGGCTGGTCCGGCCCGTTGGCTTGCCGCAACACGCCGTGCGCGGCATCCGTCGTTCACAGTTTGCGGCAAACGAACCGTGCTGATGCCACGATGAGTAGTGCGGAAGAGGCGCCGCCGGGCGCCCGGGCAGGGGTGGGATGACGGGGAAGACGTCGTCGACCACATCTCCGGATGCCGGCAGCGGCGCTGTGCGGCAGATCGCGATCCTCATGCTGCTCGCTGCCATCGCCGGCCTCGCGGTCGGACTCATCGGGGGTGCCTTTCGCTGGTGCATCTACCAGGCCGAGCATCTGCGCATCGAGGTCTTCGCCTTCGCGCACGACCAGCCCGCATGGGGATGGTTGATCGCCATTGCCGTCACCGCGACAGGCGCGACGCTTGCTGCACTTCTCGTGAGATGGGTACCGCAGGCTGCAGGAAGCGGCATCCAGTACGTCGAGGCTGTCGAGCGCGGGCAGGAGCCACCGAGCGCCTTCGGCGTGCTCGTGGCGAAGTTCGTCGGCGGTGTGCTCGCGATCGGGTCAGGGATGGTGCTTGGTCGCGAGGGCCCCACGGTCCACATCGGGGCGGTTCTCGGGGCCGAGGCAGCTCGCCGCAGCCGCAGATCCGCGGCGGATGCCCGCACACTTCACTCCGCCCTCTCTGGTGCGGGGCTGGCGGTCGCGTTCAATGCTCCGCTCGGCGGATCGCTCTTCGTCATCGAAGAGATCGCCCAGTCGGTGAAGGCCCGCATCGTCCTTCCCACCCTGACCGGTGTCGCTGTCGCCGTCGCCACCGCGTGGATCGTCGTCGGCAATGCACCGATCTTCCAGGTGGATCCGGTGCCGTCGCCCGACCTCGCGCAGGTCGGCGTCTTCGCTGTCTTCGGCCTGCTCACCGGCATCCTCGGCGCGGGATACAACCGCCTCATCCTGGGATTCCTGACGGCCGCGCGGGCTGCTCGCCGCGTGCCGCCTGTCGCTCAGGCTGCGATCATCGGTGGCACCGTTGGTCTGCTGCTGTTCCTCGATCCGCTGGGCGCCGGAGGGGGTGACCCGATCTCGCAGGGGCTGCTCCGCGGCGAGCCGCTCATACCCCTCGTGCTTGCGGCAACCCTCGTCATCCGGTTCCTCGCCGGCCCGCTCTCGTACGCGGCCGGAACCCCGGGCGGCCTGTTCGCACCGCTGCTGGCGATCGGCGCGCTGTGGGGAGCGCTGTGCGGATCTCTGGCCAAACTGATCCTCCCGGAGGTGGCCGATACGACGGTCGTCGTGTTCGTCCTGGTCGGAATGACCGCGATGTTCGCGGCTACGATCCGGGCGCCGCTGACCGGCATCGCCGTCGTGGTCGAGATGACGGCTGTCGCAACAGTGCTGGCGCCGATGCTGGCGGCATCCGTCTGCGCGATCCTCGTCGCCGCCCTCCTGCGGACCCGCCCGATCTACGAAGACCTACGCGAACGGATGCTGCATCCACCTGCGGTTCGCTCCGTGTTCCCGCCGCGCACGGATCGCGCATAGCGGAGGTGCTTATTCTGGAGGACATGACCGACGCCCTCGCCTGCGGCCTCCCGCTCGAAGAACTTTCTGCCGACATCCGCCCGCAAGACGATCTGTTCCGCCATGTGAACGGTGCGTGGCTGGATCGCACGGAAATTCCCGACGACAAGGCTCGCTGGGGGTCGTTCCACCTCATCGCCGAACAGGCCGAGAAGGACGTGCGCGCGATCATCGAAGAGAGCACGGATGCCGAGCCCGGCACCGAGACGCGCAAGATCGGCGACCTGTACACGAGCTTCATGGACACCGAGCGCATCGCCGCGCTCGGTGCGACGCCGATCGCCGCTCAACTGGCCGCGGTTGACGCGATCTCATCGATCCCGGAGCTGCTGACGACCCTCGGCGCCCTCGAGCGCGACGGCGTCTCGGGCCTGTTCGGCCTCTACGTTGAGCCCGATCCCGGCAACCCGCAGCGCTACGTTCCGTTCATCGTGCAGGGCGGGCTGTCGCTTCCCGACGAGAGCTACTACCGGCTCGAGAACTTCGAGGAAACTCGAGGCGAGTTCCGCGCGCACGTCGAACGGATGCTGACTCTCGCCGGCGTGACGGATGCCGCAGCGGATGCCGATCGCATCGTCGCGCTCGAGACCGAGCTGGCCTCCCACCACTGGGACAACGTGCGCAGCCGCGACGCCATGGCCACCTACAACCTGCACACGTGGACGCAGTTCCTGGAGCTGGCCGGGCTGGACCTCGCGCCGTGGCTGTCGGCGCTGGCGCCCGGGAAGGAGACGGCCTTCGATGAGGTCGTCGTCTACCAGCCGAGCTTCATCGAGTCGCTCGGTTCCCTCCTGGTTCCGGAGCGACTCGACGACTGGAAAGCTTGGCTGCGAATCGCCGTCATCCGTGGCGCCGCGCCCCTTCTCTCTGACGAGTTCGTCGCCGAGAACTTCGCCTTCTACGGAACCCAGCTCACCGGGGTGCCCACGATCCGGGACCGCTGGAAGCGCGGCGTGAGTCTGGTCGAGGGCTCGATGGGCGAGGCCGTCGGACGCGTGTACGTCGAACGGCACTTTCCGCCGGCGGCGAAGGAAGCCATGGACGAGCTGGTTGCGAACCTCATCGAGGCGTACCGGCGCAGCATCCGTTCGCTGGAGTGGATGAGCCCCGAGACTCGCGAGCGGGCGCTCGCCAAGCTCGACGCGTTCACGCCGAAGATCGGCTACCCGACGACGTGGAAGGACTACTCCGGGCTCGAGATCGACGCCGCCGATCTCGTCGGCAACGCGCGCCGCGCACACCGGGTCGAGCACGATCGCCAGCTCGCGAAGGTCGGAAAGCCGATCGACCGCGACGAGTGGTTTATGACCCCGCAGACGGTCAACGCCTACTACAACCCGCTGATGAACGAGATCGTCTTTCCCGCGGCGATCCTGCAGTACCCGTTCTTCGACGCAGGCCGCGACGCCGCGGCGAACTACGGCGGCATCGGCGCGGTCATCGGCCACGAGATCGGCCACGGGTTCGATGACCAGGGGAGCCGCTTCGACGGTGACGGGTCGCTCCGAGACTGGTGGACCGAGGCCGATCGCGAAGCATTCGAGCAGCGCACCAAGGCGCTCATCGAGCAGTACGACGCACTGATCCCCCGGGGCCTGGATGAGAAGCACCATGTCAACGGCGCGCTCACGATCGGCGAGAACATCGGTGACCTCGGGGGCCTGGGTATCGCCATCAAGGCCTACGAGATCTCGCTCGGCGGGGAGCCTGCCCCCGTGATCGATGGCTACACCGGCATCCAGCGGCTGCTGCTGAGCTGGGGGCAGATCTGGCAGCAGAAGGGGCGGGATGCCGAGACCATCCGCCTGCTCACGATCGACCCGCATTCGCCCAACGAGTTCCGCTGCAATCAGATCGTGCGCAACGTCGACGCCTTCTACGACGCGTTCGAGGTGACCGAGGCTGACCAGCTGTGGCTCGACCCCGCCGAGCGCGTCACAATCTGGTGAGGTCGATCACCTAGAATCCCCCCCACCTGAACACGGGAAGGATCCCTCGGTGGGCACGCCACCCAGCACGTCGCGCGCGGATCACCGCGCCGATTCTCGGCGGACTCGTCATGCCTCTGGGCGTGCGCGTTCCTTTGGCGCGACGATGCACGCTCTCGAACAGCTGGCCAGTACGGGTAGCCGTGTCTCGGTGTGTGTCACTGACCTTGATCGCGGGAAGGACCTCGTGCTGGGGGATGCGTTCGTCACGCTGCCGGTCGCCCAGCTTGGGGTCATACCTCTTCTGATCCAGGTGTCTGCAGCGATGGAGTCGGGCAAGGTGGATGCTGCGGCATCCGTTGCCCGGCAGCCCCTGGTCGACGGCTCGTCGGCCGGACTGTGGCGCCACTTCGCTGCCGTCGATCTGAAGCCGGTGGATCTTGCGGTCCTCACGGCGGCGGCAGCCGACCCGTTGGCGACCAACGCGCTCATCGATCTCGTCGGGCTCGACCCGGTTCGAGAGCGCATCGAGCACCTTGGGCTCACACGGACAGCACTACTCGACCGCGTCCGTGAGGACCGGGGGCCGGATGACGCTCCGCACTTCGCGCTGTCGACGACCCGTGATCTGACGACGATGTTCTCGGCGCTCATGAACGGCAGAGCAGTATCTGCCACGGTCAGTGCGCAGGTGATCGGGTGGCTCGCGCTCAATGCCGATCTCGGACTCGCCGCTGGCGCGACGGGCCTCGACCCGCTCGCACACGCCGGCACCGGGAAGGAGCTGCTTCTCGTGAACAAGACCGGGCGCGACCGCGGCATCCGTGCCGAGGCCGGCGTGCTCGCCGGGCCCCGGGCAGGCGTCGCCTACGCGATGATCGTGCAGTTCACGGAGCACACTCCGCTCGATCGGTTGCGGGTGCAGGATGCGTTCCGGGTATTCGGCGCCGACCTGATGGAGTCCGTGCACTGAACCTGGTGCCCTCCGGGGCTCAGCTCAGACGTCGCCGTCGAGCTTGTCAACCAGATCCAGGCCGCGCTGTGCCCACGCGATCTCGCTCTTTGCCCGCTCGACAAGACCCTCGTACGCGAAGTGCTTGTACGCGACGATGCGCTCGTGTTCTTCGGCGGGGGAGGCTTTCAAGCGACGTTCGAGCATGGGGTTCGGTGGATCGATGTGATCGATCTTGCGGAGTTCGCCGTCCCACTGGGCGAGCTCGCCTTCCCACTGTTCGATGTGTCGACGAAAGAACTCTCTCGCGGCATCCGGCGACGCCGACTCCAAGTACGCGGCGCGCAGGTGGGCGGGGTCGCGTACGCGCTGATAGTCGAGCGGGGAGGCCATCCAGGCGAGGAAGGCACGGTCGCCGGCATCCGTGACGTGGTACATCCGCCGCGTGCCGCGCTCGCCCCGAGCTTGCTCTTCGGCTTCGATGAGGCCGTCGGCTTCCATCTTGCGGAGCTCTGGATAGATCTGTGAGTCCGGCGCGTGCCAGACATGACCCACGGACTGCGTGAACTGTTTGGCCAGCTCATACCCCGACAGCGGTCCGACCCGCAGCAGTGCCAACAGTGCGTAGCGAAGGCTCATCGCTGTGCTCCTTCCCTGCCGAGTCCGCTCCCGTGATGCTACCGATACGCCGCGAGACTGCCCCCGCGCCGCGAGACAGCGTGTTGCGTGTGCTGTCTCGCGGGCAGGATGCAGTCTCGCGGGTTTCTGAGGTGATCAGTCGTTCTTGTAGCCGGTGCGCCAGCCGCCCTGGTAGGTCTGGCGGGCGACCGTCGAGTAGGGCACGGGGCTCACGACAACGCGCACTTCGGTCTGCTCGTGCGGCTCGACCGACGCCTTCTTCGATCCACCGTTCGGCTCACCCCAGACCACGCGCAGCTCGGTGCCCTCGGGCACATCGGGCGACACGGTAGCCAGCGACAGGCCGCGGCGCTCGTTGGACGAGTAGCCGGTGAACATCGAGTAGCCG
The DNA here is from genome assembly GCF_030149085.1 of Microbacterium sp. Taxonomy (GTDB): domain Bacteria; phylum Actinomycetota; class Actinomycetes; order Actinomycetales; family Microbacteriaceae; genus Microbacterium. The sequence continues at coordinate 13,359 of NZ_JASBSF010000222.1, forward strand.
ACGACCGTTCCATCGGCATCCACGACAGCGTCGTAGTTGGCCGAGCCGTAGTTCGCCAGCGGCAGGTCGAAGAACTTGTAGTTCGGGCCGTCGACGTTCAGCAGCGACGTCCAAACCTTGCCGAGGTCCTCGGCATTCCACGCGAGGGTGACCTTCTTGCGCTGTGCGGCCGGGTCCATCTTCTCGAGCGCGTCGCGACCGATGAAGTCGTGGTCGAACTTGACGAACGACCCGTAGCCGAGCTCCCAGGGCGTCAGGTAGTAGTCCTCGATGTTCTCGGACACGAACGACCCGGCGAGCGTTCCGGTCGCCTCGTACGAGTTCGCCGGCAGCCAGTCGCGGTAGGCCTGCTCTTCGGCGCCGGTGTAGATGGCGGGCAGGGGCGAGGGGATCCAGCCCGACTCGAGGGTGTTCGACGGGTAGGCCCGCGAGCCGACGGGAAGCAGCCCGAACTCGGCGCCAGCCTCGACGATCAGATCGCGGATCTTGTGGTGGTCGGCGTAGGGTCCCCAGATCTCGAGGCCCGGCGCGCCTGCCATACCGTGACGGAGGGTGCGGACATTCATGCCGCCGATCTTCATCTCCGACATGTTGAAGAAGCCGAGCTTCTCGAGCGGTCCGCCGTTGAGCTTCTCGATAACGGCCCAGGCGTTCGGGCCCTGAATCTGGAAGCGGTAGTACTTGCGCGAGACGGCGTCGCCGTAGGGGCGCGAGTTCGAGCGGCGGTCGACCTCGACATCCAGGTTCTGGTAGCCACCGGTCTCACCGTGGAACATGAGCCAGTTCGACGCGGGCGCGCGGCCGACGTAGACGTACTCGTCCTCGGCCTCGCGGAACAGGATGCCGTCGCCGATGACGTGGCCCGACGCCGTCGTCGGCACGTACTGCTTGGCCTTGTTGACAGCGAAGTTCGCGACCGAGTTGATCGCGGTGTCCGAGATCAGCTTGATGGCATCCGAGCCCTTGAGGAACACGTTGTCCATGTGGTGGGACTGGTCGTAGAGCACGGCCGTGTCGCGCCAGGCCTTCTGCTCCTTGATCCAGTTCGTGAAGTCGGCCGGCACGACGGGGTAGATGTACGAGCCGATCTGGGAGTTGCGCAGCAACTCGACGGGCGAGCCCGCCGCGTCGATGACCTGCTGCAGATTCTGAGGTGCCACGATGAACCTTTCTTCAGTGGTGCGGGCACATCCCGCGGTGGTGGGTGGGTAGGTCAGAAGACGACGGTGTGGTTGCCGTGACGGATGACACGGTCTTGTGCGTGCCAGAGCACGGCGCGCGAGAGAACTGCCCGTTCGACATCCGCGCCCCGACGCTGCAGGTCGGCGGCCGAGTCGGCGTGAGTGACGCGCACGACGTCCTGCTCGATGATGGGGCCTTCGTCGAGGTCCTTCGTCACGTAGTGGCTTGTCGCACCGATGAGCTTCACGCCGCGTTCCTTCGCCTTGCGGTAGGGACCAGCGCCGATGAAGGCGGGAAGGAACGAGTGGTGGATGTTGATGACCGGGACGGCGACGTCGTCGATGAAGTTCTCGGAGAGGATCTGCATGTACCGCGCGAGAACGACGAAGTCGACGTTGCCCGCGAGCAGCTTGACGATCTCGGCTTCGGCAGCAGACTTGTCCGGACCCTGTGAGGGCACGTGGAAGAACGGGATGCCGAAGCTGCGAACGTCCTCGGCCATGTTGGTGTGGTTGGAGATCACCATCGGGATCGACACCGGGAGCTCGCCGCGGCGGTGGCGCCACAGCAGATCGAGAAGACAGTGATCCGAGGTCGAGGCGAGCACGGCCATGCGCTTCGGAACCGATTGGTCGGTGAGGCGCCAGGTCATCCCGTACGGCTCGAGAGTCGTGGCGATGTCGTTCTCGATCTCTTCGAACGCCGCAGTCAGGTTCGGCCGGTGGAAGACGACGCGCTGGAAGAATGCGCCCCCTTCGGGGTTGTCGGAGTACTGGTCGAGACTCACGATGTTCGCCTTGTGGCGCGTGATCAGACCGGTGACCGCCGCGACCAGGCCGGGCTGATCGGGGCCGTGGACGATGAGGCAGGCGTGATCGCGCAGCGCTTCGTTGTGTACCGTCATGGCGTCAAATCCTCCCGGCTCACTTCGCGATGAAGTCACGGGCCCACGTCGCCGTGGCCTCGAGGCCGCCGAACGTGTACATGTGCAGCTTCACAGCGCCCACCGACGGGTCGGCGTCGAACAGGGCCGCGAGGTCGGATACGAATTTGTCGGGTCCCGCGGAGCCCATCAGGTTCGTGAGGGAGAACCCGTACTTTTTCACGATCATCGCGTTGGCTCCCACGCCGAAGCGGGATGCGAACGAGATGAGGCGCTTGATGCCGGCGGGGCCGGGCGTGCCCAGGCGGATCTGGGTGTCGATGCCCCGGTCGCGAACACCCTTGATCCACGCCATCACGGGGTCGGTGTCGAAGCTGAACTGGGTCAGGATGACGGCATCCAGCCCGGCATCCTTGAGGGCTGCGGACTTGTCTTCGAGGTGCTGCCACAGCACGTCGGTGGGAATGTCGGGGTGCCCCTCGGGGTAGCCGGCGATCGACACTTCCTTGACGCCGTACTGCTGCAGGACCCCCGAACGGATCATGGTCAGGGCGTCCGGGTAGGGGCCCTCCGGCGTTGCGGGGTCGCCGCCGACAGCGAACACGTGCTCTGTCGCGCCGATCTCGGCGAGAGCACTGAGGAATTCCTCGAGCTGCGCCTGGGAT
>NZ_JASBSF010000121.1 GCF_030149085.1 Microbacterium sp.
CCGCACCGGCACCGAGCCCGTGAGTTCAGCGCTCGGACGCGCCGCCCTCACGACCTTCGGGGTCGTGGGGGCGGTCGGCGTCGGCACCGCCATCTGGGGCATGGGGGTCGAACGCTACCTCTACACGGTGCGCCATCATGAGGTGCGCATCTTGCCCGCAGGCTCCGCTCCGCTTCGAATCCTGCACCTCTCCGACATCCACATGGCACCGTGGCAGCGCCGCAAGCAGCGCTGGCTCGCGGGGCTTGCCGACGAACTCCGCCCTGACCTCGTCGTGAACACCGGCGACAACCTCGGCCACGCGGAAGGGCTGACCGGCGTTCGCGCCGCGCTCGACCCGCTGCGCGGCATCCCGGGCGTCTACGTGCACGGATCGAACGATCACGACGCCCCGCTCCCCCGCAACCCGCTGCGTTATTTCTCGGGCCCCTCGACGTCGATACCGAGGCCCGACCGCCTGGATGTCGGAGCGCTCGACGACTACCTGCAGAGCACGCTCGGCTGGCACGAGCTGAACAATGCCGCCGCATCCTTCGCCGTGGACGGGCACGCCATCGCAGCCTTCGGCGTCAGCGATGCCCACCGGCACTGGGACCGCCTCGATGTCCTCCCACCGCTCGTGGCCGACCTGAAGGCGCAATCTCCCGAGCTCACGATCGGCGTCAGCCACGCGCCTTACCGTCGTGTGCTCGATTCCTTCACGGGGCTCGGCGCCGACATGATCTTCGCGGGACACACCCACGGCGGCCAGGTACGGATGCCGGGATTCGGCGCCCTGGTGGCCAACTGCGACATCCCGCTCGATCAGGCCCGGGGGCTAAGCGCCTGGACCAACGACGGACGCTCGGTACCGCTGAACGTCAGCGCCGGCGTCGGTCATTCGATCTACGCACCGGTGCGCTTCGCCTGCCGCCCGGAGGTCTCGCTGATCACTCTCACCGCGGTGGATACCGACGGCGGTTCGGGCGGTGCACCCTGATCGGGTAGACTCGAACGGTTGCCACGGGGTGTGGCGCAGCTTGGTAGCGCGCGTCGTTCGGGACGACGAGGCCGCAGGTTCAAATCCTGTCACCCCGACAATGTGTCATCGGTCGCACCCCGACCATCGAGCAAGATCACAACAATCAAGACCTGACGGTGTCGTCGCCCCTCCCGGAAGGATCCTGATGGCCACCCCTCCCCGCCTGGTTGCGTTCGATCTGGATGACACGCTGGCTCCCTCCAAGAGCGCGATCGACCCACGGATGGGCGATCTGCTCGTCGCTCTTGCCGAGCGCGTCGAGGTCGCTATTATCTCGGGCGGACAGCTCGCCCAGTTCACAATGCAGGTCGTTGACCGCCTGCCCGAGACGTCGGCTGACACGCTCTCGCGGCTACACCTGCTCCCCACATGCGGCACGCAGTACTACCGGCTGAACACTGACGGTATCGACACCATCTACGCGCACTCGCTCACCGACGATGAGAAGCAGCGGGCACTCGCTGCCGTCGAAGACGAGGCCAAGCGCCTAGGCCTGTGGGAGTCGGAGACCTGGGGAGACATCGTCGAAGATCGCGGCTCACAGATCACGTTCTCAGCCCTCGGGCAGCAGGCTCCCGTCGACGTCAAGATGGCCTGGGATCCCACGGGAGAGAAGAAGAACCGGCTCCGCGAGGCCGTTGCCGCTCGGGTACCCGACCTCGAGGTGCGCTCCGGCGGATCGACCTCGGTGGACATCACCGCGCGCGGGATCGACAAGGCGTACGGGATGCGCCAGCTCGCCGAACAGACCGGCATCCCCCTCGATGACATGCTCTTCGTCGGCGACCGTCTCGACCCGGACGGCAACGACTACCCGGTCCTCGCGATCGGTGTCACCTGCCAGGCCGTTGAGGGGTGGGAAGACACCGCCGAGTTCCTCGAGGCGTTCATCCCGACGTTGCCTACTCCGTCGGAGAGGTGACCGTCGCGTAATAGCCACGGATGTGGTCGGTCACGGCCGCGCGCGCACCATCGGCCTCACCCTCGCCGATGAGCTCGACGATCCGGTGATGCTCGTGGCGCAGGCGTGCGGCCGCGTCATCCCAGTCGGCGATTCGACGGATGCCGCGCGCCACGTAGCCCTCGATGGCGTCGCGTAGGCCCCCCATCATCGCCACCGTGACGCCGTTTCCAGCGGCTTCGGCCAGCGCCAGGTGTAGCTGCGCATCGAAGGCAACGAACTCCGCCGGGCTCAGCGACGGGTCATCCATCGCCCCCAGCACCCGCTGAACATCGACGAGATCGGGGGACTCTGCGGCAGCCAGATCAGCGACGACGGCCGACTCGAGAGCGATACGGGTCTGCACGACATCCTCGACCGCGAAGCTCTGCGCTGCCAGCTGCAGCCGCAGGAGGGCCGACATGCCGCCCGACGGCGTGCCGATGATGATCGCACCGGCAGTCGGGCCGGAGCCCGTGCCCGTGCGTATCAGGCCCATGACCTCCAGCACCCGTAGCGCCTCGCGAACACTCGACCTGCCGACACCCAGGGTCGTCGCCAACTCGCGTTCGGGGGGCAGGCGGTCGCCGGGACCGAGTTCTCCGCTCATCAGATCGCTCTCGATCCGATCCAGCACGATCCGCCAGGCCTTGGCCGGGGCATCCGTCACAGGCACTCCTTCGTCTGCCTCAGGCTACCCAGTGGTCTGACCACCGCCAAACGCGCACGCGGGATGACCACGCAAAACCCCGGAGCCGACGCTAGCGTGGGGGCATGGATCCCCTGCTCATCGTCATCGGCATCGCTGCCGCTGTGTCACTGTTCTGCTGGGTCGCGTCGATCATCACGAAAGACACGTCGTGGGTCGACCGGCTGTGGTCGGTTGTGCCGGCGGTCTACGTGTGGGTGTTTGCGATTGCCGCGCTCGTGGCAGGCGAAGAGGCGACGCGGCTGGTGGTGATGGCGGTTCTCGTCACGGCCTGGGGTGCGCGCTTGACGTTCAACTTCGCGCGCAAGGGCGGATACACCGGGATGGAGGACTACCGGTGGGCGATCCTGCGGGCCCGGATGACTCCCGCGCAGTTCCAGCTCTTCAACGTGTTCTTCATCGTGCTCTACCAGAACGCCCTCCTCGTACTGATCTCACTCCCGGCCCTCATCGCGTGGCAGAACCCCACGCCGTTCACCGGCTGGGATGCAGCCTTCGCTGTGCTGTTCGCCCTGTTCCTGGTGGGCGAGTTCGTTGCCGACCAGCAGCAGTGGGACTTCCACAAGGCGAAGCAGTCCGCGGGAGGGACCCTGGAGCCCGGATTCCTCACGACCGGACTCTGGCGCTACAGCCGGCATCCGAACTTCTTCTTCGAGCAGGCGCAGTGGTGGGCGTTCTATGCGCTCGGCGCCACTGCCGCGGTCGCCGCTGGCGCGGGAGTCTGGGGCGGTGTGATCAACTGGACGGTCATCGGCGCCGCGCTGCTGACCGTGCTGTTCATCGGCTCCACCGTGTTCACGGAGTCGATCTCGGCATCCAAGTACCCGGCATACGCGCAGTACCAGCGGGCGACCTCGATGCTGGTACCGCTGCCGCCGCGTCAGCGGCCTGCTGAGGCCAACGCCTGAGGCCCTCGCGGGCCGAGGGACTCAGCGACCGTCGATGCGCCCGCCGGACTCGCGCAGGTAGCACTCGGCGCACATCGACTCGTACGTGACGCGGTCGGTCGAGAGCTCGTCGATTGCGACCTGATCGCCGTCGAAGACGAACCTGCCGCCCACCAGGCGCGCGTTGAAGATCGCCTTACGTCCGCAGCGGCAGATTGTCTTGAGTTCCTCGAGCGAGTGGGCAAGTTCGAGCAAACGCCGGGATCCCGGGAACGCGTGGGTGCGAAAATCAGTGCGGATGCCGTACGCGAGCACCGGAACACCATCGAGCACCACGATCCGCAGCAGATCGTCGACCTGCTCGGGAGTCAGAAACTGCGCCTCGTCGATGAGGAGGCACGCGACATCCGGTCGCCGCTCTTCGGCTTCGGGAACGAGCGCTTCGTTCTCGCGGCGGACTAACCGTTCACGGTGATGCGCGAACAGCTCACGGAGGTCGGCGACCGGCGGGATGAGGAAGTCCACGGGACGCGTCACACCGAGCCGGCTCGAGATGTGATCGGCTTCTTTCGTGTCGATCGCGGGTTTGGCCAGCAGCACGTGCTGACCGCGCTCCTCGTAGTTGTACGCGGCCTGCAGCAGGGCGGTGGACTTTCCGGAGTTCATCGCTCCGTACCGGAAGTACAGCTTTGCCACGATCGGATCTCAGCTCAGCGACAGGGCGAGCGTCACGCCTTCAGCGCGAGAACACTCGCGGTCTCAGCGAGGCTCTGCTGCGCGGCATCCGGGTTGCCGTTCAGGTGCGTGCCGTAGCTCGGGATGAGCTCGCGGAGCGTCCCCTCCCAGTCGCCGATGCGGTCGGGAAAGCTCGTCTTCAGGATGTTGAGCATGATCGCCACGGCAGTCGAGGCACCCGGGGAGGCACCCAAGAGGCCGGCGATCGTGCCGTCGGCCGAACTCACGACCTCGGTGCCGAACTGCAGCACGCCACCCTTCTCGGGGTCCTTCTTCATCACCTGAGCACGCTGCCCGGCGTTCAGGAGCATCCAGTCCTCATCCTTCGCCGTGGGCATGAACGTGCGGAGGCTGTCGACCTTGCGCTTCTTGTTCTTCAACAGCTCGCCGATGAGGTACCGGATGAGGCTCGGGTTGTCGATCGCGACCTTGAGCATCGGCCACAGGTTGCCGGGGCGCACCTGGGCGATGATGTCGAAGATCGAGCCACGCTTGAGGAACTTGGGGCTGAACGTCGCGAACGGACCGAACAGCAGCGAGGTCTCGCCGTCGACGACGCGAGTGTCCAGGTGCGGCACCGACATGGGCGGCGCACCGACGGATGCCTGCGAGTAGACCTTCGCACGGTGCTGGGCGACAAGGGCCGGGTTGCTGGTCTTGAGCCATTGCCCACCGATCGGGAAGACGCCGTATCCCTTGATCTCGGGGATACCGGATTTCTGCAGCAGCTTGATCGCCCACCCGCCGGCACCGACGAACACGAAGCGTGCCCGCGTCTTGCCGGGAGTGCGACCGACCTGGTTGCGCCACGACACCTCCCAGGTGCCGTCCTTCAGCTTCTTCAGTCCCGTCACCTGGCGGTCGGTCACGACCCGACCACCATGCTGCTTCAGGTTGTCGAACAGCTGTCTGGTGAGGGCACCGAAGTCGACATCCGTGCCGGCCGGGACGCGCGTCGCCGCGAACGGCTCGCCCGCGCGGCGCTTCTGCATGAGCAGCGGGGCCCACTGGTTGATGACGCGGGAATCCTCGGAGTACTCGATGCCGGCGAAAAGGGGCTGGTCCTTCAGCGCCTCGTAGCGCTTCTTCAAGAACGCGACATCCTGCTCGCCGCGGACGAACGTCATGTGCGGCGTGGAGTTGATGAACGTCGACGGCGCATCCAGGGCGCCTTCGTCCACGAGCGCGGACCAGAACTGACGGCTCTGCTGGAACTGCTCGTTGATCGAGATCGCCTTGGCAGGGTCGACCGTGCCGTCGGAGGACTCGGGCGTGTAGTTCAGCTCGCACAGGGCGGCGTGCCCCGTGCCGGCGTTGTTCCACGCGTTCGAACTCTCCAGTCCGACGTCCGAGAGCCGTTCGTAGACGACGATCTTCCAGTCGGGCTGCAGTTCGGAGAGGAGGGTGCCCAGGGGGGCACTCATGATGCCACCCCCGATGAGCCCGACATCGACGGTTTCACTCACCCGTCAAGTGTAGTTCTCGCTCCGACCCCGCCCGCCACGGCCGAACGCTCCTGCGCCCGTAAAGTCCG